>JAGQVC010000282.1 GCA_020438185.1 Bacteroidota bacterium | reverse complement strand
GTTCAAGTATTTCACGTTCAGTTCCTGCACCAATGGCAAGCATGGCAATCACGGCGGCTACGCCGAAAATAATTCCCAGCGAAGTAAGTATTGCTCTAAAACGATTGGCAATCAGGGCTTCCAGCCCGATGAGGAAATTAAACAGAAAACGCTCCATTCTATTCCTCGTCCTCAATAATCATATTAAACATCCCGGCGTTTTCATTCCGCTTGGATGCTTTCTGAGCTGCCAGATAATCATCTAATTTTTTACGGAGTACTTCATCTACAAATGGTTTGGGAACAACTGCGGTTGAATCGGCTCTCATTAATGCTTCTCCGGCGGTATCGCCCGGGAAACTTAGAAACACTTCTTCCTTTTCGCTCAAACCACTGTATATCAAGGCGCTAATGTCATTTACAGCAGCAATTTTTACTTCCTTCTTTTGCAAACCGCCCGATTTAACCCATACATAAGAAACGTTCTTTTCCGCATTAATCGCCTCCAATGGAACTGAAACCACATCTTTGTAGCTCTCAATGAGAATTTTATTACTGGTGGTCATCGAAGGGCGCAAACTTTCATCCTTGGTAAGAATATCAATCAATACTTCAAACACCTTCGAATCCTGATTGGGACGTTGTTCACCAATGTTGGCAACCTGTATCACCACACCTTCCAGCTTCTTGTCCGGTTCGGCATCCAGGGTAATTTCAACCGGTTGACCTTCCTTTATTTTCCGAATGTCAACTTCATTAATATAGGTCACAACCTGCATTTCGCGCAGGTCGGGTAAGGTGGCAACTGCTGTTTCCCAGGGACTTACATTGGAACCGGCACCTTTTTTCTTCCCGTTCCAATCGCGCACATAAATCACCATTCCGTCCTCCGGAGCTTTGATGTCCATTTTCTGCATTAACGTCGTAACGCGGTTCAGACTGTTTTGTGCCTTTTGCAAATCGGCGTAAATAATGGCAACTTTAGTTGCCGACTGTTCAACCTTGGTTGTATAGTTTTCTTTTTTCTGCTCCAGGTTTCGCTTGGCTTTCTCCAGCGCCAGCTGCTTTTGTTGCTGAATAGCGGGTGCTTCATAAGCCGATTGTTCAACTTCAAGCCGTGCTTCCTGCACGGCCGATGCAAGATTCAGGAGCTCATCGCGTGCATCACGAAGTGTAATAGCTGTATCCAGTCTGGCTTGTTTTAATTCCGATTCCTTTTTGTCGAATTCAAGACTCACTTCCTGCAGCCGTGTCATAAGTGCCGATTTGTCAAGCGACGCCACAAAGTCACCCGCTTTAACAACAGTTCCTTCAGGTACCAGATCCTGAATTTTAGTTCCGTTCCAGAGTCCGGCCTCGCGCATTTCAGGTCCGGGCGCATCAATATCGGTTTGGTGCTTTGCACGGATTTCTCCCGTGGTAACAACCGTTATATTAAAGGGACCTTTAACAGATTCGGCCGTTAAGGCCTGAACCGCTGAATCGCTTCCAGGCAGTGCAAACCAGATGATTAATGCTAAAAAAAGTAAAGCTGCTACCAGCAGCCGGCGGTTTTGTAAAAATTTCTTCATTCGATTTTCCGGACTGGGTTTGAACGGAATTTTGTTGGGTTTCGTGCCAAAAGTATGTGTTATTTATTGTGACAAACTGTTTACGGAATACAACATTCCACACATTTTTGTGTTAAAAGCTCGTTCTCAGTGATTAAACAAAGGGCACATTTACAATTTTTAACAACAACTGACAAAGCGTCACACGTCGCAGCAGGGCAGGAGTTTTGTAAATTTGTGGCTTCAAAAAAATAGTTCTCTCATGCGTATTATTGTCGCCATTCTTCTTATTTATCTGGCTTTCAGGTTTTTGGTGAATTATATTTTGCCTTTTGTTCTGCGATCGGCAGTTCAGAAGGCAGCACGTAATATGCAAAATGGTCCTTTTAATAATGGCGGTTACCATACTAATCGCAGACGCGAAGGCGAGGTAAGCATTGAAGGCTCAGGTAATTCCAAAGCCGCCTCCAAACGCAGGGGGAATTTTGATGATGCAGGAGAATACGTAGATTTTACAGAGATTAAGTAATCTCTTTCGCCTCCATTCAATTCATGTATATTTGGCACCACGATAAATCCAAGTGATGCCTAAAATCAACTGGCGGTCGTTATTGCCGCACCTTGCAGCCGTTGTACTTTTTCTGGTTCTGATCTTTGCCTATTTCCCCGAATTAATGTCGGGAAAAACGCTGCGCATGGATGATATTGAGCAGCACAAAGGCATGTCCAATGAACTGGCCGATTACCGCGAACGCACCGGCGAAGAAGCAATCTGGACCAACGCCATGTTTGGTGGTATGCCGGGTTACATTATTTCAACTGTTTACCATGGCAACCTGCTTGGCCACGGTGCGGCTGTAATGAAGCTTGGTTTACCACGTCCGGCCGATTCCATGTTTGTGCTAATGCTGGGCATGTATGTTCTGCTGCTTATGCTTAAAGTAAGACAGCCTTTAGCTGTCATCGGCTCTGCTGCCTATTGCTTTACTTCTTACAATTTGCTGATCATGGAAGCCGGCCACATGTCAAAGGTCGATGCCATTTCATGGATTCCATGGGTAATTGCCGGTATTGTAATGCTTATGCAGGGTAAACACCTTATCGGCGGGATTTTTACTGCTATTTTCCTCAGTTTGCAAATCAAGGCATCTCACTTTCAGGTTACCTATTATATGGGTTTCATTATCCTGTTCATGATGCTGGCCTGGCTAATTGATGCGGCGATGAAAAAAGAATTGCCTGCTTTTTCAAAAGGAGCACTGGCATTGATTCTCGCCGGGGCTCTTGGTGTGCTTACCAATATTTCTT
>JAGQVC010000281.1 GCA_020438185.1 Bacteroidota bacterium | reverse complement strand
GCCAGAGAAAAAATAGCAGAAACAATAACTAACAGTAGTCTTCTTTTCATGTTCCTTATCAATTGCATTGAGCGTCAACAAATTGGTTTGCAACAGAAACACCTAAACCGGTTGCGCTTTTCCAGTCTTTGCAGGCTCCTGTAAGATCATTCAGATTTTCTTTAGCAATCCCCCTGTTCATATATGCATAACCATAATTCGGATCAAGTTTAATGGCCTGATCAAAATCAGCAATCGCTCCCGCATAATCTTTTTGTTTGTTCTTGAGGCAACCTCTGTTATTGAAAGCATAGGCATCAGATGGGTTGTTCTGAATAGCTTTTGAAAAATCTGACATAGCACCTTGATAATCTTCCATGTCATACTTAAGTCGACCTCGTTTTACGTAAGCAGAACTGTTATCAGGGTCTGCCTGCACTGCATAATTGAATTCCACAAGGGCAGCCTGCTGATCACCTTTCTGGCGCAGTACAGTACCAAGGTTATTATATGCTGACACCATTTTGGGTCTAAGGCGAGTAGCTTCCCGGTAATCAGAAACTGCTTCATCGTATTTCCCGAGCTGGCGGTAAGCACCGGCCCTGTCGTGGTAAGCTTCAGCGAAATCAGATTTAGCCTTTATAGCCAGTGTAAATTCATCAATGGCTTCCTGAAATTTTCCCAATTCATAACAAATTCCGCCGGCATAATACCGGGCATCCGCATCCTGAGGATTTCTGGAAGCAGATGTTCTAAAGTCAGCCAGTGCTCCCTCCTTGTCATTTTTTATATACTTAACCTGGGCTCTGCTGAAATATGCACGTTCGTTACTTGTGGTATCCAGCAAGATGTTTTTGGTGTAATCATCAATGGCACCCTGATAATCTTTTAAATCTGTTTTGCATACAGCACGATTGAACCAGGCCTTTGAGAAAGTCGGATCCTTTTGAATAGCTTCGTCAAATCTGAGCAAAGCCTCGGAGTAATTTTTCTGATTATAAAGTGTAATTCCCTGATTGTAAGCTTCAATAGCCTCTTCGTTCTGTGCACTTAGACCTATTGAAAACAAGCAGGTTACAAGCCATAGAAGTTTCTTCATAAAGCAATTCCTGTTTTCGCTTCGAATATAGGAGAATTGTTCGGCAAGAGAGCAGAACTTTCTTTAATTTTTGGGTTGTTTTTCGTGATGGTTTATAATCACTTCAAAAAGAGAGGTATCCTGAAAGGTGGTTAGATCATAAATACCTGTTGCATTGCTGTCAAGCTGGGATGCAAAAATGTCCCTCTTCAAGGTTAACTGAAAGCAATGCTGAAATAACTCCGTACAATAATATTTGCTTGTATCCGTCCTGTCAAATTCGTGATCAAATGGAACATGCGCATCTGCGTATTTTCTGACACGGTCAGCTATCAAACCAATTGTATCGGCAGAATTCCTGAAACGGACAACCAGAATGGAGCCCGGAACACTTTCGTTGAGAAAACGCTGCAAATTTTGAATTTGAGCTCCGTCAATCGGTGAAACGGAACTTGAAAGCGAGTGCATCACGCGGTAGCGTCCTGAATCTGCCAGCACCATAGCACAATGAGAAACCGGATATCTTGAATTCTGAACGCGGATTATTCCATCAGAAAATATCCCGTAACCGCGTCGCATGATTATATCTCCGGTATGAAGAAGCCCTTTTTCCTGTCGACTCAAAGGATAGAAAACCTGTTTAGTGTTTTCGGGATCCCAGAATATCTTGTAGACCAGAAAGGCTACAATGACAAGAAAAAGGGCTAATAAAACGAGTAGTATCTTTCGGATGCGCTTCATTAGGCTCCAAAAGCTACTTAAAGATTAATGAGATTCTTCAGCCTTATGAGCTGCGTCTTCCATAGCGTCAGCGCCTTCCTGCATCATTTCAGCGCCTTCTTCCATCATTTCTCCTGCACCTTCCATCATTTGATCTCCTGCACCTTCCATCATATCTCCACCTTCACCCATCGGGTTTTCTTTTGGCTGGTGAACTAACCATTTGCCATCAGCTTTCTTCAGGTTCAAAGACTCTTCCTTATCAGCAGCTTTGTAAGTACAAACTGCAGTAGTATCTCCGGAAACAGTACATTTTAAATCGGAATATGATTCGGCTTCTGATTTTTCCTGCTCACCACCCATGCTTGCAAATTGCTTCAGCATGTCAAGCATTGCTTTAGATTCTTCTGTAGAATACTCTTTTGCTTTGTCAAAATCTTTAGCTGAAATTGCATCAAGATATGCTTTAGCAGTTGGCTCAGGACCTTCTGAACCTGCACATGCAACAACAAATACGGCAACCAGGGCGATTGCAACAAGTTTCAAAGTGTTTTTCATTGGATTGGTTTTAATTTGAAAGGCAAAATTGCTTGTTATTTTTCGGATAAACAAACAATATGTTAACGTTTTTTAACAGTCTCAGGGTTTAAACTTTTTTTCAAGGCCTTCAAGCAATAAGTTGAAGAAATTACTCAATGGTCTTTCAATCATCATTTTCATGAAAATTGGCACGTCCCCATCAAATACTATTTTTACATCTGCATTTTGTCCATTTGGATTAATTTCAGATGTGAGTGTAAATGGAAAGGGTTTACTGCTTCCAGAAGCCATAACAACTTTTGATTCAGGCACACGTTCCCGAACTTCCAGCTGCATATCCGACATTCCTTTGATGGTAAAGGAACATTTATCGGCATCTGATTTCCAATTGATAACCTGCTCAGGCATCATGGATTCCAGGTTGTTCAAATCTGATAAAAAGGCAAAAATACTTGATGACGATCCGGAAATCATCTTAACAGGTGTTTCAAGCTTCATCTTTCAGGCTATTTTTAATGTTGAACCCCA
>JAGQVC010000280.1 GCA_020438185.1 Bacteroidota bacterium | reverse complement strand
GTTACAAAATCATAAAGCATCCCCTCTTTCAGGGAAAAAGTTGACAGCCTGATTGTTTTGATATCGAGCGTTTTGTACACAAAACGAATCATTATTACAGCTACCACAATCATTTCAACACGCATGGCTGCTAACCCCTTAATCTTAAATCGTTTTTCTATATCCGATCGAATCAGAATCCTGTACATTTCTTCCAGGTACTTCATATTAAAATGATATTCTGTTTTCACAAGCGGGTTTTCCTCTGTGTGAAATTTATAATAAATCATTTCAGCCAGCGAATCAAAACTTCCTGACGATCCCACAAGGGTCGAAATGGAATAAATTTCACAAGCGGCCCAAAGTAAACTTAATTCAGCTTCAAGGTATGCCTTCAGCTTTTTAATCTCCTCCTTTTTAATCGGCTCCGAAGGATTAATCACTTCCAGCAAACGGGCAGCCCCAAGATCAAAACTATGTTTCCAGTAAATGGTGTCACGATCGCAAATCACAAATTCGGTGCTGCCACCGCCTATATCCATAATCAGCATTTTTTCTTTTCCAAGATCCAATACCTGTCTAACTCCATAATAAATAAGCTCCGCTTCACGGTCTCCCGAAATAATTTCAATACGGATACCAGTTTCCTGCTCAACCCGCTTTACGAAATCTTCTCCATTTGCAGCACTGCGTATGGCCGAAGTGGCGAATGCAAGCACATGATCCACTTCAAACCTGTCAATGGTTTCCCGATGGGTTTTCATTGCTTTTATTCCGCGAAGAAATGGGGTGTGGGCTATAACATGATTGTTGATGCCGCCTTCTCCCAGCTTTACCGGGATTTTTTCTTTGTGGATAACCACAAATTCACCATTCTCATGGACTCGTGCAACCATGAGCTTGAAAGTGTTGGTCCCAATGTCAACAATAGCGAGTTTCAATCCGGCAATTTTAGAGTCCCAATGTTACTAAATACAGTAACGTGGGAGCATCTGATTTTTCAGAGTTTTTCAACGGTTTCAGGAATACCTGAGCCACTTGGCTATTTCTTTCCAGGTTACCCGCTTACCATACATTAAAATTCCTGTTCTGTAAACCTTGGATGCCAGCCAGGTAGTGAAAATAAAACCAAGTACCAACATGCCCATCGACAAAGCCAATTCCCATGGTGCCACCTGAAATGGAATCCGAACCATCATAACAATAGGGGAAGTGAGAGGGAAAATCGACATCCATTTAGCGAGTGTCCCGGTGGGATCATTCAGAACGGTTTGAGCCATCACAAATGAAAAAATCAGTGGCACCGTAATAGGCAGCACAAACTGTTGGGTATCCGTTTCATTATCTACTGCGCTGCCAATGGCCGCAAACAAAGATCCATAAAGCAGATATCCTCCCAGAAAATAGAAAATAAAAGCTGGAATTATCAACGCCCAGTTAATGCTCTCAAACCTTTGAATCATTTGCTGACTCTCAATCATTTCATCAATTTTATCAGCTGCAGCGCCATCCGGGCTAGATTGCATTAGCATTTCAATTTTGTCGCTGCTGTATTTCTCCTTCACAACTGTATTCATGAAGATCGTGTAAATACCGGCTGTTAGAGATACCCACAATAGAAACTGAGTTAAACCGACAAGCGCGATCCCAACTATTTTGCCCATCATTAACTGAAAAGGTTTCACAGAAGATATTATGACTTCTACAATCCGGTTGGTTTTTTCTTCAATAACACCGCGCATTACCTGAGCCCCGAACAAGAAAATGAAAAAATAGATAAGCAAGCCACTGATTGCCGCTATACCGGTGCTTAACTCCGGGTCATAACTGGCATCCTTAGCCGGTGACTCATCCAAAGGGATTGTTTTAATGTTGACGTTAACCTGTTTTTCAATGCTTGCAACCAGCTCTTTATCAACGCCCTGCGATTTTAACATCGAACGCTCAATCTGTTTTTCAATCTGATTTTCGATATAATTCTTCACGTTCAGGCTAACCTGCTCTTTTGAATACAGCTTTACATTTCGCTGAACAACAAGCAAATTGTCATCCTGGCCAGAGGGAATGTAAACCAATGCATAAGTTTCCCCGCTTTCTAAATTTTTCTTTGCCTCTTCGAGGGAAGAATGAACATACGAGAACACAATTGTGCTATTGGAACTCAACTGACCTTCTGCAATTCCGGTTTCATCCAATACCTGAATTTTCCTCACGCTTTCGTTGGCAGAAGCAAGCCACATAGGTAAAATTCCAATTGATGCCATTAACAATGGTCCAATGAAGGTCATAATTATGAATGACTTCTTTCTGACTCTGGTCAGATATTCACGCTTGATAATTAATCCGGTTTTACTCATTGGGCTTGAATATTATTGATTTGCAGCATCCTGCACTGTTCTGATAAAAATGTCACTCATACTGGGAACTACTTCATTGAATGAAATGATTTCGCAAACCGGCATAACCGCGCTGAATAAATCATTTACCTTATGGTTGTTCAGCATTTTAAGCTTCACCTTGCAGTGGTCATTGTCGCTCCATTTTTCAAGCAACTCGAATCCTGTCCACAACGCAGTTGTGAAAGAAAGCATATTCCCCTTAAATTCCATTTCAAAAATATTGGTTCGGTTTGCCTGCTTTATATCTCTGACTTTTCCGTCCAGGATTTTTCTGCTTTTGTTAATCAGGGCTATTGAGTCACATAGCTCTTCTACCGTTTCCATTCTGTGGGTTGAAAAGATAATTGTGGCTCCTTTCCTGCTTAAATCAAGTATTTCATCTCTGATTACAGCGGCATTAACCGGATCGAAGCCTGAAAATGGCTCATCAAAAATCAAAAGTTCCGGTTCATGCAGAATTGTAACTAC
>JAGQVC010000279.1 GCA_020438185.1 Bacteroidota bacterium | reverse complement strand
TGGAGACGCTGGCTGGCCGATGTTGCGGTGTACCGAAAAATGCCCTGGAATACTATACTGGCCTTAAACGGAATTGTTGATCTCCATTCCGGAGAAACACCATTTATGCTCCTTGCCGGTTTGGGCGGAAGCAAGCGTATGCGCGGTTACTATGAGAACCGTTTTCGCGATAATAATGCGGCGCTTGTGCAAATGGAATTCAGAAAAATGTTAAGTCCTCGTATTGGTTTCACGGTTTTCGCCTCCGGCGGAAAAGTTTTCAATAAATTAAGCCTTTTCGGGCCTGCGCCTTACCGCTTCGCTGCAGGCGGAGGAATTCGTATATCTATCAACAAAAGCGAACGTCTCAACCTAAGGCTGGATGCCGCTGTAGGGAAAAAATCACAGGCATTTTATATACTTGTGGGTGAGGCATTCTAAGTATGGAAAGCTGATTCGGACAAATCTCACATTTTCAATTTAGCTATCTTTCGGCCTTTTGGTATGAGCGCAAATCTGAATCCTGAAGTTTACTGGATTACCGGAGCGTCTTCGGGTATTGGCAAAGCACTGGCGCTGGAGCTTGCTAAGCCCGGGAATGCTATTATTCTGAGCGGTCGCAATGTACAGGCTCTCGAAGAAGTCAAGCAGATTGTACTCTTAAAAGGAGCCGGATGCGAATCGCTACCTTTTAATGTCGCTGATATTGAGAAGTTTCCGGAAATTGTTAAACAGGCAATAGGGGTATTTGGCCACATAGATGTTTTGGTTAATAATGCAGGGGTTAGTCAGCGCTCTCCTGCCATGCAAACCAGTTCCGAAGTGGAGAAAGAGCTTATGCACATCAATTATTTCTCACCGGTTGCTTTAAGCAAGGAACTAATCCCGCACTTAAGGGAGCGGGGCATAGGGCATATCGTGGTGGTTTCAAGTATTGCCGGTAAATTCGGTTTTTCATTGCGTAGCACCTATGCTGCTGCAAAACATGCTTTGCATGGATATTTTGAAGCCTTGCGTTTGGAACTGCGAGAAATACCAGTGTATGTAACCATAGTATGTCCGGGACGGGTAAAAACCAATGTTTCTTTCAATGCCCTGCAGGGCGATGGCCGTCCGCACGCAGTTATGGACGATGGTCAGCGTAAGGGAATATCGGCCGGGACCTGCGCAAAGCGCATGGCGAAGGCCATAAAAAATAAAAATAACGAAGTGCTTATTGGCGGTGCAGAGTTGATTCCTGTGTATCTTCGACGCTACTGTCCGCCACTGTTTTATTATTTGATTAAAAAAGTAAAACCAACCTGATTTACATGTCGTCAACTAAAACCTTAATCAGTGGAATCCAGCAGGTAGGAATCGGGGTGCGCAATGCTGACACGGCATTCGACTGGTACCGCAGGCATTTCGGTATGGATGTACCGGTTTTCAAAGACGCCTCTGTCGCAGAACTTATGTTGCCCTATACCGGCGGGAAACCCTGGGAACGCTATGCTATTCTTGCCCTCAACATGCAGGGTGGCGGCGGCTTTGAAATCTGGCAATATACCGGACGCGAGCCGCAGCCGGCAAATTTTAACATTCAGGTTGGTGATTTGGGAATTTTTGGAATTATGATGAAATGCCGGAATGTGGAAGCTGCTCATCAATCAATAAAATCGTTCGGAATTGAAGTCTCTCAATTGTTCAAGGCACCCGATGGAAGTCAGCGCTTTTACATGAACGACCCGTATGGTAATCGCTTCACCTTTTGTGAAGGTATTTCCTGGTTTTCATCCGGAAAACATAGCAATGGCGGTGTAAGCGGCGTGCAAATTGGCGTTTCGGATATGGAACGCTCTGTTCGCTTTTACTCTGATGTGCTTGGCTTAAATCAAGTTGTTTACGACCAGAGCGGGGTTTTTCCTGAATTAGGCAATCAGGAAGTTCGTCGTGTATTATTACGTCCTTCTGTTACTCCCGGCGGAGCTTTTAGCCGCCTTCTTGGAGTTCCTCAGGTTGAGCTTGTTCAACTTTCCGCCGGAGGCGGGAAGAAAATATACGAGAACCGCTTTTGGGGCGATTTAGGTTATATACATGTTTGCTTTGATGTAAATGATATGAAAAGCCTGGAGGCACGTTGTGCCGAGAAAGGCTCGCCATTCACTGTTAACAGCGGCAATTCATTCGATATGGGTGAGGCTGCCGGCCAGTTTGCCTACAATGAGGACCCTGACGGAACTTTGATTGAATACGTTCAGACGCACAAACTTCCAATCCTGAAAAAGCTGGGCTGGTACCTCGATTTACGCAAGCGCGATCATAACAAGCCGCTACCTGACTGGATGCTGGCAACCATGAAATTTTCGCGGGTTAAAGATTAAACTCTGCAATAGCAGTTTTAATTTTCAACCATTGTTATTGCCTAATTATTAAGGTCTTAAGCGATATGAAATACCGAATTGCATTCCCCAGGAATTAAAGGTCTCTTTTGTGTTCTGAGAACCCATCCAGATGTTGCTGTAGAGCTTTCTGAATTCCGGCTGCAGGTATAACTCCCAGCGGTTTGAAGGAGTCCAGGCAAGCTGCAGATTGATTCTGTAGCTTTGTGAATTTCTTTTCAAAGGGGTGCCCGGGCTTAGCTCAATCCAGGTGGAATAATCGGAAGAAGGAACATAACCGGATGCTTTTTGTAAAAATCCAAAACTTATTGCTGTTCGTGCGGCAACACTCCATTTCGAATTGATTGAATAGCGATAACCAATCCGAATGGGTATTTCAAGATATGAAAAGCTATTTATAGCAGAAAAATTTTCGGGAAGCCCCGCTGCATTCCACCCGTTTGTGGTTATTGTGTCGTAATAAATCAGACTGTCCTGATTAATTTCCAAAA
>JAGQVC010000278.1 GCA_020438185.1 Bacteroidota bacterium | reverse complement strand
CGTAAAAAAGCCATTGCTGAAGGTAAACCCGTTCCGGCCGAAACAGAATCAGAATATCGGGTAACTCCCGAAACAAAGGCTTTATCCGGAAAGTTTGAGGCCAACAAAGGGAAATTGCCCTGGCCTGTTTCGCGCGGGGTTATTACTGAATCTTTTGGTACTCACGCACATCCGGTTTTAAAAGGAATTACAACCAACAACAATGGAATTGACATCGCAACCAGTGCCGGAGCAACTGTTAAGGCCATCTTCGATGGAGAAGTTACCGGGGTGATTTCCATACCCGGATCGAACAGAGCGGTTATTATTAAACACGGAGAATACCTATCGGTTTACAGTAATCTGGCGAGCGTTTCGGTATCAAAAGGCGACAAGGTGAGCACCGGCTCGTCGGTTGGTGTTGCCGATTCGGATGGAGACAGCGGAAAAGGAGAAGCTCACCTTGAAATCTGGAAAGGCAAAGCTAAGCTCAATCCTGAAGACTGGATAGCCCGCTGAAAATCAGTAAATAAACTCGCGCTTAAACCAATAAGAATAGCGAGGCAAATAGTACGTAAGTCCGAATCCCAAATAAGTGCCGTTATAAGTTACCACCTGCGGTGTGAAAGCGGTGGTAAACAGTCTTGCGGAATACACTTCCTGCATGCCATATCTGAAACAAAGTCCAAAATACAAGGCACCGTCATTTTCGAATTCTGAGCCAATATCAAATGCTGCCTGAAGCACAGGATAAACTTTGGCGGCCCCTAAAATCTGGGTCACCGGCAAAATGGAAGCAACCGAATCACCGGTCTGAACTATTTTTGAACCTAATGAAAGATTAGATTGCAGGCCAATGCCTACAGATTCACGATGCCTGAGAGAGCCAAGGTAGCCGGTAAAGCCAACCTGAAATGGCACCTCCAAATTGATTGTCCTGAACCGTGCATCCATTTTATACTGGCTCAGACCGGTTTGCCTGATTGCAAATGTTTGCACGCTTGAGTTAACTCCAAGAGTTAGAATGAGCCTGTCTCCTATAGTCAAAGTGTTTACGAGTCCGCCCTGAAACCCCGCTCTCGAAACGGTAAAAAAGCCTGAATTCAAACCTGAAACATCAGCAGGCCAGGCCACTGTAGAACCAAGACTCAGTCCTCCGCGCATAGCGTTTTGAGCTGTTGCTGAACCAAAAACGAATAGACAAAAAACAATTAATAACTTCCTTAACATCCTGGCTTTTTGGCAAAGTAACAAAATCATTTTCTGGTAATATCTGCTTCAAATTGCATATTATTAAAATACCGTACTTTCGTGAAGTCATACGCAGTGATGATGTCAAAAGGGGTCAGCGGAAAAATGAGTGACAGCAAATTATTGGGCAGGGTGTTCAATCCTGTTTCATTATATCCTGTTGTAGCCCTGCGTTTGGGATTTGGGGCTGCTATGTGCATGTGGGCGCTATACATGATTCTAAGCGGCTCGGCTTTTGAACTTTTTGTTGCACCCGAATTTTATTTCAGTTACCCGGGCTTCGAGTGGCTTTCGCCACCCTCTGATTTTCTTATTTACAGCGCATTTGTTCTGATATTCTTATGCGCTTTGCTCATTTTCGCAGGCTGGTATTTCAGACTTGCGTCCTGGATTTTTACTATCGCGTTCACGTACATTACCTTGCTGGATAAAGCAAGCTACCTGAGTTATTACTATTATGTTTTATTACTCGGATTTATGCTTAGCATTTCACCCGCGCACCGGTTGTTTTCGATTGACCTGATTCGAAAACCCACAATCCGGGTTGACCATGTTCCGGCCTGGCTGGTGCTGGCTTTTAAAATACAGGTTGCGCTTGTATTTATTTTCGCCGGCATGGCAAAATTAAATGCCGACTGGCTGTTTCATGGTATGCCCGTGAATATCTGGATTCAGGAGCTTTCGAACTCCGGGTTTTCGTTTTTTCAGGGACTGGAAACTGGTATAACACCCGTTATTTTTGCCTGGATTCTGATCATGTTCGATTTCATTATTCCCCATTTCCTTCTTGATCAGAGAACATCACGCGGGGCATTTATCATCGTGGTTATGATGCAGTTAATGGCAATTTTTTTCTTTCATGCCGGTTTTTTTCCGGTACTAACAGCCTTTTCCTGTCTCATTTTTCTTCCTGAAGGCAGCATTCACCGCTTTCTTTCCCGGGTGGCTTATTTTCTATACGACTTGTTCGATTTTAAAGGCGAGGTGTTCAATCCGGGAGGAAGCATTCTGTTGCAATACCGTAAAAAAAGACTTTTTCCGATTCTGCTTGCCGCATTTTTCAGTTTGCAGATAATGCTTCCGGTAACACTGTTTTTAAATTGGGGAAGTAGCCGCTGGGCCGATTCAGCTTTTCGGTTCTCCTGGGATATCCGTGTACACGAAAAAACCGGTAACGTTGAGTTTCTGTTACAAGATGAATCCAATGGGTCCAGTCGGGTTATAGCGATGAAGGATTACCTTACAGAACATCAGATTCGGGTAATGGCCGAAGATCCGGATATGATCAGGCAGTTTGCCGAACATTTGCTGGCATCTTCCCCCGAAAATGATCAAATCCGCATTCAGGCAAATGCATCTGTATCATTGAATGGCAGGCCACCTGAAAGAATTCTTCAGGATACCTGGGGCACAGCAGGGAACATTTCGCCCAAATGAAATTTCAGATTGTTTTAATCGCACTTTCTATTCTAACCTCCTGTGCAGCTCCTGAGGATAATTTTTCTTCAGCACAAAAGGAGATGGCTGAGAATGATTACCTGGGCGCTATTATTTATCTCAACACGCTGCTTGAAAAAGAGCCTGAGAGGGATGATGCTTATGCCCTTCGGGCCGATTG
>JAGQVC010000026.1 GCA_020438185.1 Bacteroidota bacterium | reverse complement strand
TGAAGTGGTAAGCGATTCAAGTGATATGATGTTTGTTAAACTGGCTTATGACGGGCATTTGCTATGGACAAAATTTTATGGAACCGAAGGCGATGAATGGGCAGCTTCAGTTTGTGCCTCTGAGCAAAATGTTATTGCTGTTGCCGGAAACAGAGTGCTGGAAAATGGAGAAACCAGTCCGCAACTGCTAAATCTGGACACCGCCGGCAACGTTACCAATGAGTTTTTTGATTCAGGATATGCAGAGGTAAATTCAATTGCCTACAACCCTGAAAACAGTTCGCTGATTATTGCCTGGGATTACAGTAGCAGCGGAACACCAAAAACGGCCTTGTTCAATTTTACGATTGACCTTGTTTACAGATGCAGCTCCTTACCCGTGAGCCCTTTAACAGCACCATTGCGCGCAAACTCAACCTGCGCCGGCCTGAACGGGCAAATGCATTTATGTGGAAACATGGAAGATACCGGTCCTGGAATTATCAGCATGTTTTCGTTTAAAACGGGCTCTTCCTGCGAACACACCACCGGACTGCAAATTGGCATTAAAGAATTGGAAACAACTGGTTCTCCGCTGCTGTATCCAAATCCTGCAGAAAATTCAATCCTCCTGCGGTGGGATAATACCTCAGGCATTGAAGGTGTAATTGTTCTGGACCAAAGTGGCAGACGCTTGAATGTAAACAGTTTTAATTCCGCTAACAACGAACTGAGTTTTGAAGTTGGAGCGCTGGAACCCGGGTTTTACTACATGCAAATTCAGGCTTCAGGTAACGTCGGTTTTTACTGCTATCCTTTTATTATTAAGCGCTGAATGATTAAGCAATTTGTAAGGAATTTACTGTGGTTATTGCATCTTGACCTAACCAGGAACCTGCGATACGACAGAGCGACTTATAAAATAATGCGAAGAGTGTTAAGGCCCGGAGATGTTTGTGTGGATGTAGGCGCTCATAAAGGAGAACTGGTTGAATGGATGTTAAAGCTGGCTCCCGGTAAACCTGTTATTGCGTTCGAACCTATCCCTCATCTGGCCGAAGGCCTGAAACATAGGTTTGGTAACAGAATCGAAATACATAAGGTAGCTTTAAGCGACTCGGAAGGTAAATCAACTTTCCAGTTTGTAAAAAATGCTCCAGCCTACTCGGGGCTTAAGCAAAGATCGTATAACACAGACAGTCCTGATATTGAGCAAATTGAAGTTGAAACCAGAAGGCTGGATTCTTTTTTTGAGAATCGTATTTACCCGTCGCTCATCAAAATTGATGTGGAAGGGGCTGAATTTCTGGTTCTGAAAGGAAGCAAAGAAATTTTTGAAAAATCATCGCCGGTTGTGCTTTTCGAATTCGGGATTGGAGCTGCCGACCATTACGGAACCGAGCCCGAAGCCATGTATTCCTTACTGAAAAATTACGGCTTGAAAGTGTTTGTTTTAAATGACTTTCTAAATCAACGTCGAGGATTAAGTGTGGGAGAATTTTGTGAGCATTTTCGAAATAATTCTGAATATTATTTTGTTGCAGCGAAGGAATAAACCGGGCTTAAATGATGCTTATTTTGCTTCGCCACCATTTTTCAGGTAAGTTTGACTACTTAAGTTACCCAACAGGCTTGTAAAAATGCTTCGCTACATCCTGACGCGCTTTCTGTTGATGATACCGCTGCTTGCGGTTGTCTCATTGCTCGCATTCCTGCTTTCGCAAGGAAGTCCGGGCGATCCTGTGGAGAGTATGCTTCAAAGTCAGGCCGATGCCGAAAATGCATCCGGCTCCATGAGTCGAATCAACCACAACGATGAAATATTGAAAATCAGGCAACGCCTGGGACTTGACCTGCCACTTTTTTATTTCAGTGTTGCCACACTTGCAGACATTGATACCCTTTACAGAGTAAGGGAAATCCAAAGCAGACCTGTGCTTAAAATGATGGCAAGAGAAACCGGTCATCCGGATTCGGTCATGTTCTGGTTTAAAAACCAGCTTAGACTAAGTGATCAAATTCGAAAATCCTTAACGGATACCATTCAACCTGCCACCGGAATAGACCGGGAAAATTTAAACCGTGCGCTTTCATTGAACGAAGGAATTCTTTTAACGGTAAATTACAACGACCGTGCGGCGCGGATTGATTCGCTGGCTAATTTGTTATCTCTGATTCCGGCAGTTAAAAATGAAAGAGCACTTTTTGAGAAAGGATTATTCACCTATCGTTTTCTTTACAGCAATTGCGCTGCCTGGAAAAAATATATTCCTTCGCTGCATTTATATGGCCTTAATAATCAATACCATCAATGGTTGTTTGGAAACGGCACTGAGAAACAGGGAGTAATTCATGGAGATTTTGGCGTTTCATACAGAGATGGGAGTCCGGTTATGGCTACAATCGGCAAATCTGTTAAATGGACCTTGTTGCTAAGTCTGTCTGCCCTAATTATGGCTTTGTTCATTAGTATTCTGGTTGGACTTAAAGCCGGAGCTCGGCCCGGAGGTCTGTTTGACAGAATAACAGGATTCTTATCATTTTCGCTGTATGCTTTACCCGGATTCTTTGTAGCCAGCATGTTGCTGTTGTTTTTTGCGAATCCTGATTTTTGGGATTGGTTTCCGGCTTCCGGAATAAAAGATCCGGAAGTATTTAATCCGAATGAGTCCTTCTTTCGACGGGCAATCGGGTATCTCCCTTTTCTAATTCTTCCGGTTATTTCGTTAACCTATGCGCAGTTTGCTTTTATTACCCGGCAGGTACGTGCAGGAGTTATTGAAGCCATGGAATCTGATTACGTGAAAGCAGCAAGATCATTCGGCCTTACAGAGAATCAGATTTTACTGAAACATGTGTTGCCGAACATTCTCTTTCCCTTAATAACACTGGTCGGTCAAAGTTTGCCTTTGTTGTTTGGCGGTTCAGTCATTATTGAAAGTATTTTCTCAATTCCCGGGATGGGTCTTGAAATGTATCAAAGTGTGATTGCATTGGATTATCCGATGATTGTAGCAATTTTTACCATCATAGGATTCCTCACTATGACGGGCTATTTACTATCAGATATTCTTTACGCAATAGCGGATCCAAGAGTTAGACAAGGAAAGGAGGCTAAGTCATGAAGCGAAAGAAATCAGCAAACACTTTTATAGGCAGAACAGGACTTAAGCTTTTCCAAAAAAGCAACCTCATACCATTTTTCGTTATTTTCTGGCTAGTTCTGGCCATTCTGGCCGATGTGATTGCAACAGACCGACCGCTGGCAATAAAAACAGAACAGGGTGTTATTTATCCTGCTTTCAGCGCAATACTGAATCCACATCGAATTGACCGATATAAACTGGGCAGCGAGGATAAACAGGAACGTATACTCGACCATGATCATGTTGACTGGAAACAGCTACCAAATGATTGGGTTATTTGGGCGCCAGTTCCCTGGAGTCACGAGAAGCCGGACGTGTATAACAGAGATTTTGCAGCTCCGGGTGGTAAGCAGAAAATCAAATCTGCGAATGGGCACATGACAGACATCCCTTTCAGATTCAGGCATTTAATGGGGACTGATAGATTAGGACGGGACCTGATGGCCATGCTTATCCACGGAAGCAGGATTTCCTTAAAAATTGGATTGCTGTCAACCTTGATTGCCGGTTTAATCGGCATTTTGCTTGGAGCTTTTTCCGGATATTATGGAAACGACCGGTTAAGATTGGGGCGTGGTTCATATATATTAGCAATCTTCGGCTTCCTTATTGGACTTTTTTGGGCTTTCATTTCGGGTTCACCCCGGCTGAACGCCGGATTTGAAAGCGGATTATTCCATGCATCCATCCAGATATTCTTAAGTTTTGCAATCACAGCAGTTTGTACTATTCTGGCAATTCTTGCAGGTAAATTATTTTTCCGCCAAGAGGTGAGAGTTTCAGTGCCTGTTGATCAATTTGTTCAGCGCTTCAGCGAAGTATTTAGTTCGATGCCGAAGATTTTAATTCTTTTAACACTAGCTGCAGTGCTAAAAGACCGAAGTGTGGGAATGGTGATAGCTATAATTGGTTTAACAGGCTGGACAGGTGTTAGCAGATATACCAGGGCGGAACTTCTTCGAATAAGAGAACTGCCATATATTGAAGCAGCCAGAATGCAGGGAATTTCGGTAAGCAGAATAATTTTCAGGCATGCTCTACCGAACGCGATGGGACCGGTAATCGTAGAATTAAGTTTTTTGGTTTCTGCGAGTATCCTGGCCGAGAGTAGTCTTTCATTTCTGGGCATCGGTGTTCCGGTAGAGGTTTCAACCTGGGGAAGTATTCTTAGTGAAGGAAGACAAGATCTGGATGCCTGGTGGATGGTCATATTTCCCGGTTTGGCAATCTTCATGACAGTCTATTTATTCAATGCTTTAGGTCGCAGATTCAGGGCTTCTCAATTAAGTCGTCGCTGATTTTCGCCATTCACCTACCGAAATCGCCGATTTACCGAAAAACGATTTCCTGCGCATAATTGCTGAATTATGTTTGTCCTATCAAATCAATAAGCAATGGAAGAAAATTATCAAAAATCAACTGAATCAGCTCCCTATCACCCGAAGCGTAACAGCAGGCTGGGGAGATTTTTTGGCGGCCTTGTCATTGTCCTGGCCGGTTCGGCAATTTTACTAAAGCGCGCCGGAATGGAATTTCCTTATTGGATGTTCAGTTTCGAAATGCTTCTAGTAACAATCGGTCTCTACGTTTGGGCGAGGCATGAATTCAAACGCCCCGCCGGATTATTTCTTATGCTGGTAGGAGGATTTCTATTGTTGGATGACTTTATACCAGACCTCAGAATTGGACCTTTCATTTGGCCCATTGTTATTATAGCAGCTGGAGTGTGGATGATGGTAAGCCCGGGCAGATCTGCCCGGCATCGCCATTTTAAAAGGCGCATGCAAAGTCAAAGTTCCGGTGGTTTTCCCAATCAGGATGAATCGGAAGATGATTTTCTGAATTCAAGTGCTGTTTTTGGTGGCATTAAGAAACGTTATTTTTCAAAGAATTTCAAAGGTGGCCGCGTCGTTTGCATGATGGGTGGAAGCGAAATTGACCTGGGAGGAGCAGATATTACAGAACCCGTGACTATTGATGTTTCGCTTGTTTTTGGAGGTGTCAAATTGATTATTCCTTCAAACTGGGAAGTACGTTCAGAACTCGTAGCTATTGCAGGCGGTGTAGAAGATAAAAGGCATCAGCCTGCGGCCGATGAACTGGACGAAAAGAAGATCCTGATTTTAAGGGGCACTGCTATATTTGGGGGGATTGATATAAAAAGCTATTAGTCAAAATCATGGATTTTATAGCCTCACTAATTTATGAAGTAAAAATGACCGGCTCGGGCAGGGAATTTTACGAAGAGCACCTGATTAGACTGGAAGCAGAGAATGAAAGACATGCTGAACAACTGGCAATTGAAATAGCTCAGTCGGAAAACGAAGTTTTGGATACCGCAGCTGATGGTTTCCAAATATGGAATTTCATCCATTTAAGATATTTGATTCCGGTTCAAAACCAGAGCAAGGATAAAGTCTTTCTAACCCGTACTTTGAATCGTGAAGAATTGAATGTTTTTTCGCCCGAAGGGCTTCAACTGATTAGCGCCTGATGAAAAGAGGGGTGTTGTGGATTAGCGTTGCAGGTTTTGCCATAATTTGGTTTTGCCTGCATTTGGCTGTGTTGTATGATGAAGGTGTTTCGCTTCAGCAATCCTGGTCAGAAGCTTTGACAATGGCTTTAACGATTGCATTATTTCTTGCCGGAACCGGATTCACGCTGCGGTTATCAAAACCGGGAATATCCAGGGCTCTCACTTTAACTCTTGGTAATCTTTTGCTTGCTTATGGTTCGGTAAAAGTGGTTGAATTATTTTCTTCGGAATTTCTTGAACGCCCTTTGTATATTACCGAATCCACTAACCTACCCTTTTTCTTTTTAGTACTTGTAATTTTCATCATTTTTCAAACGTTCGGATTTTTTGTCTGGTTTACCCAGCTCCTGGCTGAGCGCAATATTGAACTTAAAAGAAGAAATGATGAAAAAGAATTAATACGACAAGCAGAACTGAGTGAACTGCGCCAGCAATTACAGCCTCATTTCCTTTTTAACAGTCTTAATTCTATTCAAGCCTTACTTCAATTTGATCCGCAAGCAGCTTCAATGATGCTGCAAACACTGGCAGATTTCCTAAGAGGATCGGTAAATAAAACAAGTACACAATTCAGGTCATTCGAAGAAGAAATCAGGCATTTAAGATTGTATTTAGATATTGAAGCTATACGGTTTGAGGATAGGTTAAAAGTTGAAATGCAGATTTCGGAAAGTGCCCTGGAAACTCAAATACCAGCCCTGCTTCTACAGCCATTAACAGAAAATGCGATTAAATTTGGTTTATATGGTAATACAGGAAGCATTAAAATCCGCCTTGAGGCGGAAATAAAAAATGGCTACCTGAAAATAAATATTGAAAACCCATACGACGCTGAAACCAGCACCGGAAGAAAAGGAACCGGCTTTGGTTTAAATTCGGTTAGCAGAAGGCTGCAATTACTTTATAACAGAAACGACTTAATGAAAATTTCCAGACAGAGCGGTGTTTTTAATGTAGAACTTTTAATTCCGGCTAAATCATGATTAAAGTAATTATTGTTGACGATGAATCGCTTGCCCGAAAATTGGTAAAATCCTTTCTGGCAGACCATGCAGATATCGAAATAATGGATGAGTGCGCTAATGGTTTTGATGCAATGAAAGCAATTCAGAAGCACAAACCGGACCTCGTTTTCCTTGATGTGCAGATGCCCAAACTTGATGGATTTGAGCTGCTTGAATTATTAGATCCCGCTCCGGAAATTATTTTTACTACCGCTTTTGACCAGTATGCAATCAAAGCCTTTGACAAATCAGCGGTTGATTACTTGCTTAAGCCATTTGATAAAGTAAGATTTAGTCGCGCAATTTCCAAATTCAGAGAAAGGCAATCAAACAAAATACCCGCCCAGGTTAATTCAAATAATAAACTCCTGGATACCATTCAAAGCGAACAGGAAGAAATAGAACGTATCGCTGTAAAATCAGGGTCTGAAATCCGAATTATCCCCATAAATAACATTCGGTATCTGGAAGCATATGATGATTATGTGAAAATATTTACGCCTGATGATATGTTCCTGAAAAAACAGACCCTGTCTTATTACGAACAGGTACTTCCACAAGAACAATTTGTCCGGATTCATCGCTCAGTTCTACTAAATATTCAGGAATTAAATCGAATAGAACAAGCTGAGAAGGAAAATCACTGGGTTATATTGAAAGATCAAACTCGCTTAAATGTAAGTCGTTCGGGATATCAGAAATTGAGACAAAGTCTTAATTTATAATAGTAGAAACAGAAATATTGAGATCGAAATTTCTCGAGTTAAAATCGGAAAAATGAAATTATTTTCAGTTTGTTTTATTCTGATTTCCGGCATTGCCACATCACAGGAACTGAAAGTATCTGAGCTTTTTATTGAATTGAAAAAGCATGACAGTTTGTTTTTTGAAGTCGGATTTAATCAGTGCGATACCTCCTTTTTGGCGAAAATGACACATGATAATTTAATATTTTACCATGATCAGGGAGGAATCCAGAATAAAAGAGAATTTTTAATTAGTATTAAAGACAACATTTGTCCGGATTCTGCCGGTAAACCAATTCGAAAAGTTCGGCAGGAAACGTTGGAAGTATTTCCATTATTCAACAACGGAGAACTTTATGGAGTGATTCAAAAGGGAGTACATGACTTTTATATCAGAGAGCAGGGCAAATTTGACAGACATACAAGCACCGCCAAATTCACACATGTTTACCTGCTAATTAATGGTGAATGGATTCTCAGAGAGGTTTTGAGCTATAATCACCACTAACGAAGTTGTTTTGTTACTTGTTTTTGTTTAAACAAACATGCGTATGAACCTTCGATCATGAAAAGATTACAGAGACCTTAAATTAATTTAGAGATTAATTCTTTTAAATAAAAAAGGGGGATGTTTTTTTAAAATCATCCCCCTTTAAAATAATTCTAAACTTTAAATT
The DNA here is from genome assembly GCA_020438185.1 of Bacteroidota bacterium. GTDB lineage: Bacteria > Bacteroidota > Bacteroidia > M30B66 > M30B66 > M30B66. Next base: position 2,183 of record JAGQVC010000026.1, on the reverse strand, counting down.
TTAAATGCTTTTCTGATATCTTCCATTGAAGAGTTATTGTCTTCGAGTGCGAAAGGTAATTGTTCTGCAATAGCAGAAAGCACATTGTAGATATCTTCGAATGTATGATTTACAGTAATTGGAATGCGTAACCCGGTATTCTTATATGGAACACTTGGGAATACACTCAAATTAATATAAAATCCCTTATTCATTACACGAGTTACCATGTTGTAACCAACACCAGGCTTACCAACACCAATGAAGAATATTGGCGAATTGGATTCACCTATCAGAGGAAGCTTAAAGCTCTTGCAGGTTTCAACAAAATAATCAACTCGTTTTTGAAGCTCTGCCTGATATTTTTTTATGTCCTCGCTGAGGTGCAATTTTGCAGATGCAATGATGGCCCCAAGCATTGGAGGTTGAATTGGTCCTGAGAAGATAAATGTTCCACCGCAGTTTCTTACTCTTTGCTTTGTTCTTTCATCGGGAAAAACCAAAACTCCGCCGCAGGCGGCAAAACTTTTTGCTAAACCTGCAACTAAAAACAACCTCGGGTGAAAGGGTTTTTGACTAAGCACATATCCTACACCATGCTTACCAGCCCACCCTGTTCCATGAGCATCATCAACATACAGATTAAGCTGATCGTATTTATCAAGCAAACGGTACAAATCGTCCAGAGGTAAAAAATCACCATACATGGAGTACACGCCATCAGCCATGTACCAAATTTTGTCATACTTATCCCTGAGTTCAAGAATTCGTTCCTCAAGAATATCCATACGATTATGTCTGATAAGTTCAACATGAACGCCCCTGGCTTTAACCAGTTGCGTTGCAGTTTGCACACATGAATGAACCTGCAAATCAAGGATTACAGCATCCCTGTCGCCTACCAAAACCGGGATGTTGGATAAATGGCCAAGAGTAACCGTTGGTGCCAAAAGCACAGGACGTTCGAAAATCTCTTCGAATAAATTCTCTGCTTCGGAATACAAAGTAACGGAAGCATAAGCTCTGGAGGATGAAAACTGTGAACCATATTTAGTTACAGCATTCACGACACCCTGAATAATATCGGGATGCTTTTCCAATCCAAGGTAAGAACAAGAGCCAAAGTTGACTACATCTCTGCCTTTCAGGCGAATTGTCCTTCCGTTGATTTCTTCATCCTCAATTTCCAGTTGAGCAATTCCCAACCCGGATGAAATTTTTGTCACTTCATCGATAGTATCCAGAATCTGCTCATGTCTGGTTTTACTAACTGTAGTTGTTTGACTCATAATCGCATATCATTCTTGATTTATGTGTCAAAGGTATCTATCTCAGCAGCGGGCAGGTAGAATGGAACTTCTAAAGATATAGACAGGTTTATCAACATGACAAACAGCTGAATAAAAGACACTTAACTAAATACACCTGCCCAAAACCACCCTTTGGGGTGATGTGTATTCATGTAAAAATTAGTTGTAAGATTTTTTCGAAAAATTCAATAGGATCACTTTGAAATCTGATTAACAAGAACTTAACAATTAGATTATATACCAATAAATGATTAAGAGGCAGAAGAATGATATTTATTGTTTTTCACAATGCCTACAAAAGTGGCATTAGAGTTTTGCCGGACTGGTTGATTTAAGGTTATATTTGTGCATGTCAGTATCAGATATTCATGATGATGAAAAGTTGTTCTACACCATTGGTGAGGTAGCAGCGAGGTATGATGTGAACACCTCACTAATCAGATTCTGGGAGAAAGAATTCGATATTATTAAGCCGGGGAAAAATAAAAAGGGAAATCGCTTGTTCACAAAATCGGATTTAAAGAATTTTGATTTGATTTTTCATTTGGTAAAAGAAAGAGGTTATACGCTCGAAGGCGCCAGACAAAAGCTGAAGGCACCTAAGGAAGATTTGGATTTAAATCTGGAATTAGTCAGAAGATTAGAAAAAGTGAAATCATTTTTAACTGAAGTTAAAAATGCACTTTAAAAAAAGCGCATTACAATCATGAAGTTTGAATTGATTTCGGAATTTGATCCAACTGGTGATCAGCCGGAGGCTATACGCCAGCTTTCTCAGGGAATAATAAATTCGGAGCATGCGCAGGTATTGCTCGGAGTAACCGGCTCAGGAAAAACATTTACCATTGCCAATGTGATTGAACAGGTTCAGAGGCCAACTTTGATTCTTAGTCA
>JAGQVC010000277.1 GCA_020438185.1 Bacteroidota bacterium | reverse complement strand
TGGTTAAAGACTTCCTGTCAGGCAGGTTTCAGTAACTTCTTAACGAGTAAACTCAGAAAATAAACCACGCCAGTGCACATGGCAATGCTACCAGCGATTGAAGCATTTAACCACATGGCAATAAAATACCCCAGAATCGCCGCAGCAATTCCAAACAAGGCTGCAAGCAAAATCATACGCTTCAGGCTTTTTTTTTTTTTTTCGGCGCTGGCAGCCGGTCCGCTTAAAAGCGCGACTACCAAAATGGCACCCACAGATTCAAACGAAACAACGGTTGCCAGTGAAACCATGCCCATCAGCACGTAGTGCCAGAAAGCCACCGAAACACCAATAGACATGGCGTAACCCGGATCGAAAGTACTCAGGTACAAACCCCGGTAACCCCTCACAAGTACAAATAGCATTAGAATCAGCAATGTGGAACTGATAAGCAACTGCCTTGGTAAAAACACTTCGTCTGAAATAAAAAACAGGTCAAATGGCACGTAGGCAATCTCACCATACAGAACACAGTCCTGATCCAAATCAGTTTGAGCGGTGAATGCCGAAACCATTATTACTCCGACAGCAAATAGCAATGTATAAACCAGTCCAATTGCCGCGTCATTTCTCACTTTCAATTTCTTCTGGAGCCATTCTATGGTCATTGCTACAAACATTCCGGCAGCAGCCGCACCCGGCAGCATTACCATACTATTGCGACTCCCCGAAATCATAAATGCGATAACTATTCCGGGCAAAACTGCATGTGAAATAGCATCGCCAACCATCGACATGCGGCGCAAAACCAAAAAGGTTCCCGGAATGGCACAAACCAGGGCTACAGCTATGGCTGTGAGCAAAATCCAGATATCATTCAGATTCATTGCTGCGCGGTATTATTGCCTGATGCGGGTCTCTTTCGGGACGACCTAAGAGGATTTCAAGTTGTTCTTCTATTTCCGGAGTAATCACATGCTCCATTGCTTCAGCATCGTCGTGAACATGATCGGGTTGAAGATGTAGGTATTCCTGAAGGTATAACTCCCACAAACGATGTAACCTGACAATTCTCCTTGATTCCGTCTCTCCGGCATTTGTCAGATTCCAGGCTCCATGATGAAATTCAACCATATTGCGCTTTTCAAGAGTGTTCAACCCCCTTTTTAAGTCGGTGTAATTCAGCGAACGCCGGTTTAACAAATCCTCTTCGGTGACAGGCGTTCCGGGCTCTATATGCTCATTTATCTGGTAAAACAGCTTCAAAACATTTTCGGTGAGTATTTTAAGTTCGTTCTTTCGGTGCAGTTGCCACTGCGATATGAGTCCGTTGCCCGGTGCAAAAAACAGGGATGCAAGCGCGAGCATACCGGCACTAACCACAACCCAGGGTCCGGTTGGCATCCCGGGTTCGATGTAGGAAATCAATGAGCCGCTGTAACCAGCTATGCTTCCGAAAAACACTGAAACCAGAATCATTTGGTTAAGACTTTTGCTCCACATACGCGCCGATAAAGCGGGAGCAATAAGCAACGCAGCCATCAGAACCACACCTACTGCCTGAATACCGGTGGCAACAGCCCAAACGGTGAGGATTGATAATACCACCCTTAATGCTTTAACCGGAAAACCAATTGATTGGGCAAAATCCTCATCAAACGATAAAACACCGAAACCTCTTCTGAAAAAATAGATGAGCACCGCAAAGACGAAGAGTGATATACCAAAAACCTGTAAATCAAGCACGCTTAACGATGCGGCTTTTCCGAATAAAAAACTATCCAGACCCGATTGGGATGCTGAGCCCTGATGTTGAATGTAAGTGAGTAAAACAAGCCCGGTTCCAAAAAAGGAAGAAAGCATTAATGCAATCGCAGTATCGTTCCGGGCAAATTTGTTTCTGCTCAAATAATCAATCAAAAACACGCTTGCAAGACCGGAAACCATTGCTCCGATAAGCAGGAAAAATAAATCTTTTTCGCCTCTTAACAGATAGGCCAGGCAAATGCCGGGTAAAACAGAATGAGAAATTGCATCCCCAATCAAGGACCGCTTTCTTAAGTAGGTGAAATTGCCGATGAGCGCGGACATGGCGCATAAAACAATAACGCCCGGTAAGACTATCCGCACATTTGGGTCGCCCAGAAGGATAAAATCATGGAAAATTGAATTGCTCATTTCTCCCTAACCGGAAAATTTTTCTCTCTCATCCGGTCTCCGACCTGAGAAAGAATAGTTAGTTTACCACTGTATGTCGATCTCAGATTGGCGTCCGTAAAGACTTCTTCAAGTGGTCCGGCACCAATAAGTGACGCATTCAACAACACAATCCAGCTAAAATATTCCGGGGCGGTATGCAAGTCATGATGCACCACAACAATCGTTTTTCCGGCTTTACGCATTTCACGGATCATTTCAATAATTGCCGATTCAGTTGATGCATCCACACCTACGAAGGGTTCGTCAAGCAGGTACAAATCGGCCTGTTGCGCCAATGCTCGGGCTATAAATACACGTTGTTGTTGCCCACCCGAAAGCTGAGATATCTGCCTTTCGGCGAATGCCAGCATTCCAACTTTTTCAAGGGATTCATTCACAATCCTTTGGTCATCAGCCGAAAGGCGGCCAAATAAACCACGTTGCTGAAATCTGCCCATAGTAACAACCTCTTTAACCGTGGCCGGGAAATCCCAGTCAACGGTTTGGCGCTGAGGTATATAACTCACTCTTCCACGTACCTCATTATATGGTTTACCAAATACTCTCGAATACCCTGAATTGATAGGAACCAAGCCAAGAATAGCCTTTACCAGCGTCGATTTCCCGGCGCCATTAGGCCCCATAATTCCTATAATTTCACCTACAGGTAATTCAAAATCAATATTCCACAATACCGGTTTTTTGTGATAAATAACCGTAAGGTT
>JAGQVC010000276.1 GCA_020438185.1 Bacteroidota bacterium | reverse complement strand
ATGAAATCTGGAAGATTCTCTACTTGCCGGGAAAGTTTCCGAGGAAAGCCTTTGCAATTCTGGGTGGTTTATTCAGACGATTTTTTCTGCTGTTTTCGCTGGGTAAATACGATTACATTTTCATCCATCGCGAGGCCACTCCAATTGGTCCGGCATTTTTTGAATTCATCGCAGCGAAGCTGCTGAGAAAAAAAATTATTTACGATTTCGATGATGCGATATGGATTCCCAATTATTCGGAAGCCAATAGTTTTTTCTCCTTTTTAAAAGGATATGCCAATGTAAAACATATTTGCGGCTACGCCTGGAAAGTCTCCTGCGGCAATGATTACCTCTGCGAATGGGCTTCGCATTTCAACCGGCAGGTTGTTTACAATCCAACAACAATTGATACGATGAACCTGCATAATCAGATTAAAAATACTGACGATGAGCCATTTGTGATTGGCTGGACTGGTTCTCATTCAACGGTTCGCTACCTGAATGAACTTATTCCCGTGATTGAAGAATTGGAAAAGGATTTCCATTTTGAATTCCGCGTTATTTCTGATTTACCGCCCGAATTCAACCTGCATTCGCTGCGCTTTATTAAATGGAAGAAGGAAACCGAAATCAGCGATTTACTCAGTTTCCACGTTGGAGTTATGCCACTTTTAAATGACAAATGGGCAAAAGGTAAATGCGGATTCAAGGCTTTACAGTATATGTCGCTTGGCATTCCTGCATTGGTTTCGCCGGTTGGTGTAAACACCAAAATTGTTGACCAGGGCATTAACGGATTTATTTGCAGTAGTCCTGAAGATTGGAAGGAATCGCTCACCAAACTTCTGAGCAGCAAAGATTTGCTCAATCAAATGAGCCGGAATACACGAATTAAAATTGAAGAGAATTATTCGGTAAAATCTAATTCTTCAAACTTTCTGAAATTGTTTGAGATTAAATGAAAAAGGTACTCATCCTTTCGTATTTCTTTCCGCCCTGTCAGCTAACTGCTTCGCAGCGGAGTTTTGGATGGGCAAAATGTCTCAAACAGGAAGGCTGGCAACCCATAGTTATTACACGAAACTGGGAGCATCATATTGGCGGTCCTGACGATATGCACCACGACTCGGGCACACAGTTGCTTATACAACGAAATGATGAGTTCGAGGCGCATTATTTACCTTTCAGAGGTAATCTTCGCGACCGGCTGTATTCAAAACACGGCAAGAACAAGCACAATTTGATTCGTAAATTTCTATCGCTCAGCGAATTAAGCCTTTATCATTTCAGTAATTCTGTAATTCCGTATTCCAATATTTACAATTACGCACTTAAATACTGTCGCGAAAACAGTGATGTTCAAGCCATTGTGGTGACCGGAAATCCGTTTGAAATGTTTCGTTTCGGTTATTTACTTCACAAGGCAACAGGCATTCCATGGATTGCCGATTACCGCGACGACTGGACGACTTCGGAAGTAAACGACAGCCGCGGACCAGCCGATGCCGTTTTGAGGGTGCTCGAGCGTAACAGCGAGAAAAAATGGGTGGGAACCGCCAAATCTATCACTTCTATTTCGCCTTATTATGTTCAAAAAATCTCGCGTTTCACAGAAGTTCCGGGTGATGTAATTCTGAATGGTTTTTTTGAAAACGATCTGGCGCCATACCGGAACAGAGCGCTGGATGAGAAATTTAGCATTGTTTATAACGGCATGCTTTATCCGTCGCAGCAAATAGAGGTCTTTCTGGAAGCATTGAAAAAACTGGCCGATGAATATCCGGAGCATCGGAGCAAAATAAGAATGCAGTTTCCTGGAATATTGTTCCTGAAACACGTGGCTGCCCGGGTTGAGAAACTTATGAAGGGTTATGAGGATTTAATTGAATTAAGCGAACGGGTTTCCAGACAGGAAGTACTTGAAATTCAAGCAAAGGCTCATCTTTTACTGATGGTTTCTCACAAAGATGCGATTGGAATTCCTTCCAGTAAAATATACGAGTACCTTGGATTGCATAAGTCGGTTTTGATTTGTCCGGGCGACAATGATATTCTTGATTCCACTTTCCGTCCCTACAATTTGGGGCATATTGCCAATACATCGGGCGAAGCCCTAAAAACACTTAAGGATTTGTTCGGACTTTACCTCGACGGCAAATATTCCAGCCTGCATGCCGATTCACAATACGTTGCACAATTTAGTCGCGATGGGCAGGCTGCGGTGCTTGCGAATTTGCTCAATAAAGTTTCGGAATAATTAAAACATACCAGGCATCATGCCTCCGGCCAGATTACGCATTTCGGATGCATGTTTCTCCGAAGCAGCTTCTATTGCACGGTTTACGGCTACCTGTATCAATTCTGCCGCTTCCTCTGCTTCGCAGGATTTGAACCAATCGTCGTCCAGAATTAAATTGGTAATTCGTCCGTTTCCGTTTGCTTCGGCGGTTACCAGGCCGTCACCGGCCGATGCTGAAACACGCATTTCATCCATTTTAGATTGAAGATCAGCCATTTGCTGCTTCATTTGATTGAGTTGCTCAAACATGCTTTTTTCGTGTTTTTCAGGATTATGAAATTTTGTCCTGTTAAGATTCCACAAAAATACATGAGTTTATTCACATAATGGTTTTCAACAGGTGGTTAATAAGCTTGAATCAAAATCCAAATCTGTGCGTCCTCATTACCGGTTACAAAAATTTGTTCGGTTAATAATTATGTTGAATTCAGGTGGATAACAAAGAGCCTGATTTTCTTGCTTTTATCAATTCATTTTGCACCTTTGATACAGCAGTTCGCTGTGACGTTCTTTAATTGAAAACGATGTTTACGACTAAGCGATTCAACCTTCGGTTGGATGGTTTCAGGTTGCTTTGCAAAATGAAATTTAAGAGTCAAATCTTTAATGCTCAATTAGTAAACAGGAAGTTTGACTTCGGTCATTACTTCGGTGTTTC
>JAGQVC010000275.1 GCA_020438185.1 Bacteroidota bacterium | reverse complement strand
TTTTATTGGTTTCCCTGCATTCCGCAGGAGAAATTCGCGCTTCCGTTTCTGCATCTTCTCTGTTCGAAAATCTTTCGTTCAGAATACAGGCACGCAGCAAAGAGGAACAATACAGCGACTTCTTTAATAAACTTTCGAAAAAACAAGGTTTCAACGGTGTGGTTCTTATTGCCGAAAATCACCGTATCGTATTTCATAAAGCATACGGTTATGCTAACCTGCGAAATAAAACCAACCTTCATCAGGACGATGTATTTCAGCTGGCATCCGTATCCAAGCAGTTTACAGCTATCGCTGTGATGATGCTTCACGAAAAAGGTTACCTGGATTACGACGACCCGCTCACCTGTTTCATTCCGGAATTTCCTTACCCGGAAATTACAATCAGGCATTTGCTCACGCACCGCTCCGGACTGCCAGAGTATCGCTGGTTTCTGGATTCGGTCTTGCCCGACAAAAGCCTTCCGGTAAGCAATTCCGACCTGCTTCGGTACATCACACGTCTTAAACCGGGACTAAACTTCAAGCCGGGATCCCGTTTCCTCTATAGCAATACCGGTTATGCCATGCTGGCTTCACTTATTGAGCGAATTTCCGGAATGTCTTTTCAGTCGTTCATGAAACTAGCTGTTTTCAAACCACTCGGAATGAAAAACACGCAGGTCTATTCAAAATGCGACAAGGCTGGTCAACCCGGCAGGGTTAAAGGTTATGAACGAAATGGCCGCGAAACACCCGACAATGATGGCTTTAATGGAATAACCGGAGATAAAAACATTTACTCATGCACCTCCGACCTATTCATTTGGGATCAGGCACTATATTCAGATAAACTTATTAGTCAGGAAACACTGCAGGAAGCATTTCGCGAAGGAAGCCCGCGGCGGGCCAGCCACAGAAATTATGGCTTTGGATGGCGACTAAATTTCAAAAATCCCGATAAAAAAATTGTTTATCACGGTGGCTGGTGGGATGGTTTCCGGACTTTGTTCCTCAGGAATATGAGCGACGGTAACACCTTGATTGTGTTGTCAAACAAAGTGAATCACTCTATCAACAGCTTACATGAAATTCGCGAAGAATTATGCGGCGGAGAATGTGATTCTTAATTCGCAGCCTAAACATTCGTAATTTGAGCGCCTCAAAGCAGGCTTTCATGTTCAAAAAAATACTTTTAGTACTTGTTGTTGTTCTTGTTGCCGGAATTGCTGCGGTTTTTTTCTGGCTCAACGGACTAAAACCTGAGTACACCGGCGAAAAAAATATAGCGGGACTTCAGGCAGAAACAAAGGTGTTTTACGATAAATACGGGGTTCCTCATATTTATGCCAATTCTGCCGAAGACGCCTACTGCGCATTGGGCTACGTGGTGGCACAGGATCGTCTTTTTCAGTTTGAACTTATCCGGCGTTTAGCCGCCGGAAGACTGGGCGAGATACTTGGTAAAGACCTGGTGCAATCTGACCGTTTTTTCCGAACCATTGGTTTGAACAGACATGCGGCCTGGTCGGCCGATGAGTTTACCAAAACAGCATCTCCGGAGATTAAAAAGGCTGCAGATGCCTATATTAAAGGCTTTAACGCCTACATCGAAAACGGGCATACACCGGTAGAATTTACAATCCTCGGAATCGATGCCGAACCCATGAAGCTCACCGATATCTTTCTGGTTTCAGGCTATATGTCATTCGGCTTTGCCGAAGGATTCAGAATCGACCCCATGGTTGAAGAAATGCACCGCAAATTGGGTGATAAGTTTATGCGTTACCTAAATCCTCAACAGGTAATAAATGGGGAGAAGATTCCCGTAACGCGTTCGGGCGACTTTAAAATACTGGCCTTCGCAGAAGCTATAGAGCAAATTGTTTTCAATATGCCGGTTTCGCCCTGGATTGGTTCAAATGCCTGGGTACTGGCACCCCGCAAAAGCAAAAGCGGTAAAACCTTACTTTGTAACGACACCCACATGGGCTTTACCCAACCCGCGGTTTGGTACGAAGCGCATCTGGAATATCCCGGCTTTTCACTTTACGGAAACCACCTGGCAGGTTTCCCTTTCGCATTAACAGCCCATACGAATGTTTGCGCAAACGGACTCACTATGTTCGAAAACGACGATGTGGACTTTTACATTGAGAAAATTGATGGCAAGCAGGTTACCTATCAAAATGAACAGGTAAGTTTAAAAGAATATGCTGAAATAATCCATGTAAAAGGTGGATCTGACATTAATTTGCAGGTCCGCGAAACACCGCACGGACCGCTAATTAACGATGCCCTGGAAACACTTATGGCATCGCGCGAACAGGTTTCGGTATGGTGGACATACCTGAAGTTTCCTGCAAAATCGCTGGAAGCTGTTTATGGATTAAATCATGCCGGAGGCATTGATGATGCCCGAAATGCAGCTTCTCTGATTCACGCTCCTGGCTTAAACGTGATGTATGGCGATTCTGCCGGTCATATTGCCTGGTGGGCCGCAGGAAGACTTTATGAACGACCTTCACACGTAAACCCTTTGCGCTTCCTGGACGGCGCTTCCGGAAAAGACGATCCATTAAGGTGGCTTGACTTCAGCGAAAACCCATACTCCGAAGATCCGGCATCAGGTTATGTTTATTCGGCAAACAATCAGCCTGACAGCATTTCGATAGGCTATTACCCGGGTTATTATGTTCCTGAAAACCGGGCAGAAAAAATTGTTCAGGTGCTTGGTTCTAAAGAGAAACTAGGCCCCGATGATGTAAAAAAATTAATGCTCGATAATACCAGTTCAAAAGATGCAGATTTAGCCAAAAGCCTTTTATCGACCTTAGGTGCAATAGCACCAAACTCTGTTAAAACAGAAGAGGCTAACAGGCTTTCGGCCTGGGATGGCGTTTATGGTATGGAATCCTCAGGGGCACTTATTTTCAATCACTGGATTTACAATATTTTGC
>JAGQVC010000274.1 GCA_020438185.1 Bacteroidota bacterium | reverse complement strand
GTAGCTGACAAGTGATGATATTTGAAGGACTAACTGTAGGGTTAACTATTGTGTAGGAACCAATATTAACCGGATTGCTGAATGAACCGGATGCATCGCTAAGCTGAGCGGTAACAACGTTGCCTGAAACCAGCATACCTGTAGCAAAATAGCCCACAAAAATGCGGGAATTTGGACAGAAGATACTGTCCTGCAAATAAACCGATCGCAGTGAATCAGGTGCAACCGTATGAAGCACGTTGCTTATGCCACCTGTACAAAAACCATAAATCCTTCCGTTTCGCTGAATCACTTCAATTGCATCAACGCCTCCGTTGTTTGCCAGACAATAAGTTGATTCTCCGCCAATCAGAAAGCCTCCGTTAAGTGTGATTGACTGACTATTAAAACGGGCAAAATATCCGAGCGTATCATTTATGAACACCATTTCATCAATATCTGCATTGGTATTGGATGTAGGCCAGATTCCCTCCCAGGCTTCGCCACCGTCATTGGTCCAGTAGAATTTCCCGAAAGTGCCCGCAGCATAAGCCACAGAATCGTTGGCAACCCAAACGTCGTTGAGTGAAGTATTGGCTGCGATGTCGGTGTTTTTTAGCTCCCAGGTGGCTCCGCCATCCAGCGTGCGATACACAAAATGATCATAAACAACCATCCCGCGAAGCGGATTAAGAAAATGCACGCCACGCAAATAAAGCGTGGTATCCGGTAATTGTTGCACCTCCCAGCTGAGGCCGCCGTCAATGGTTTTTATTACGGTTCCGTTTGCACCGCAGGCATAGGCAACCTGTTCGTTTACTGACCACAAATCGTTAAGGAATTTATCCGTTCCGGTGCTTATTTCCTGCCAGGTTTCGCCCGCATCCTGCGAGCGAATAATGCTTCCTTCTTCGCCGCATGCCAGCGCTACATTGTCGGACATCCAACGAACAGAACCGTAAAATTTGTCGTTACCAATTAAAATCCGACGGTGAGATAATGAGCCATTTGATGTACGGTACATGTAGCCATTTCCTCCGCAGTACAATCCTAATTCAGGTGTGCGAAAGGATATTCCGTACTGGTGATCGATACCACAATGGGTGTTTGTCCAGGTTTGTCCCCCATCTGTGGTTCTGGTTATTTTACCCCGCTCACTGCCAACAAATCCGGTGTTTTCATCAATAAAATAACCACTCAGCACATATGAATCGAAAGGATCGCTGATTGGTGTCCAGGTCTCGCCGGCGTCAGTGGTCTTGAGGATAAGATTCAAATCTCCGAAAATATACCCCGTGTTGAAGTTCACCCAGTTCATGCGAAGCCATATCTGACCTGCTTCTGCATCCATTGTTGTCCATGAACTTCCTCCATTGGTTGTTTTCAGAAGCTTATTATTGGAAATCACGTAACCGCGGTTACTATCGGCAAACCAAACATCTTTAAATAATTCGGTGGTACCTGAATAAACACTTGAGAATGATGAGCCATTGGTTGTTTTATAAACGGTTCCATTATTTCCAACATAATAACCCGTTGTTGCATTCACGAACCAAACCGAATTCAGCGTACCGGAGCCGGAAGAAATTGTAGTCCAGGTAGTGCCTCCATTTGTTGACTTCCTTACAATTCCGTTTGCGCCAACTACATAACCAACCTGGGCTGTTGGGAAATGGATATCGTTGTATCCGGCACCAACCCCTGAAGTCTGAGTGGCCCAGGTTTGACCGCCATCGCTGGTTTTAATTACTGTGCTTGAGGCACCAACTGCCCAACCCGTAAAAGCATCAACAAAGTGGAGGCGGTTCATGGCGCCTGTGGATCCTGTATTCATGCGAATCCAGGTTTCGCCGCCATCAATTGTACGAAGAATAGAACTGGTTCCTGAACAGCTACCAAGTCCGGCAGAAGATCCACAGGCATAGCCTGTGAGATAATCGGTAAAGAAAATATCGTTGATATTGGAATTGTAGGTATTGGCGCACCTCCACTGCGCTGAAAGGGAAAGACTTACGCTAAAAAGAAAAAGAGTAAATAAATTACGGAGCATACATTTGTTTTTTTCAAAGGTATGCATTGTACAAGAATGGTTTAACTGAATGAATATTCGTGCATTAAATAATTTAATGTGAATTAATTTGATACCTGACTGTTGGTCTGCTTACGGATGTTTCGTCCACAATTTTGAAACCTGCTTTTAAAAATGATGAAAGCATTCCTGTCCATAAAAATGCTGCTGGTAGTTTCTTCTCAGCCGTTTTATTTGGATAAGCTTCTAAAATCCCTATATTATTTTGTTCAGCATATTTAATTGTGAGAGAAATTAAATGCGTTGACAAACCTATTTTCTGATAAGGCTTCGAAATAAAAAAGCATGGAATTGACCATACATGCGACTGGTCAATTGGCTTATGAACTCTTGAATAGGCGAGGCGCTTAAATTCACTTCGGGGCGAAAGTGCAATCCAAGCAATAGGTTCATTATTTAAATAAGCCAGTAATCCGGTATGCTCGGCGGAATGCACCAATTCGTACATAGCCGATTTATTCATGCCATTTAATTTTCCCTGATCGAATTCTTTTTTAGATAATCTGAAGCTCATACACCAGCAATTTCCGCAGGCGCCCCGTTCGCCGAAAAGTTCAACAAAATCCAGCCAGTTCTCTGGCGTGAGTGGTTTCAGATGGATTGAGGGTTGGGAAGTCATATGATAAAAGTAGAAAGGAAAAGTGAATCAGTTCTAGCTGGAGCGCAGCGAAAGCGTAGAAATGATTCATCCCGAGTGGAAGCCTTTATGGCTGGAACCTCGGGATTGATTGAAATTGAGTGGAAAGGGAAAAGTGAATCAGTTCTAGCTGGAGCGCAGCGAAAGCGTAGAAATGATTCATCCTGACTGAGGCGAAGACGAACGTCAGGATTGATTTAAATTGAGTAGAAAGTAAAAAGGAGAAAGTAAATAGTGG
>JAGQVC010000273.1 GCA_020438185.1 Bacteroidota bacterium | reverse complement strand
GGCATCAACACTGCCCAGGCAGGGAGAAAATTCAGGTAAGCTTTCTTCTTTATTACGTTTTGCCTATTATTTAACTGATTACGTTTTTGGTCAGTGGGTTATTCATTTTCGCTATGTAAGAAAAGGTGTTATTGTGTTATACGATCGCTATTACTTCGACTTTATTAACGATAGTAAACGTAGCAATATCAAGTTGAATCCGAAGTTTACTTCCCGATTTTACTTCCTTATTAAAAAGCCTCGGTTTAATTACTTTCTTTGGGCTCCGGCTGATGTTATTCTCAAGCGTAAACAGGAGCTTACCAGCGATACGATTAATTCACTCACTTCTGACTACATCGCCCTTTTCGAGCGTCTTCAGAATGCCGACAAATCGGTTTTGTACCGATGTATTAAAAACATCGAAATTGGCGAAACGGTAGCCGGCATCATGCGTAACATCACCTGCAAACCGCATGAAAAAAATCTTTACCAAACTCGTACGCTTCCGCAATCCGGACTTCAGCCTGCCTGATTCAACAGGATCAGACTTGTTGATTACGTTTGGATTTACAACGATCAATCAACTTTGTAGGGGTACTAAGTTATTGTTCCGCGGCCGTCATCCTAAATGGATGATGCTTGGAAGAAATGTCAGATTTCGCTATTTGTCGCGTATTCAGTTTGGAAAGATGTTGAAGGCAGGTGATTACGTGCTTTTTTCGGCCTTGGGGAAAAGGGGTATTTCTTTAGGCAATAACGTAAGTATCGGTTCTTTCAGTCAGGTGGTTGTTTCCACAACTCTCAATAATCCGGGCGAAGGTATTAGTATCGGCGACAGGGTAGGAATTGGCGAGTTTGCGTATCTCGGCGGTGGGGGAGGTCTTAAAATTGGCTCCGATTGTATTGTGGGTCAGTATTTCTCCTGTCATCCGGAAAATCATCATTATCAGGATATTGAATCATTAATTCGCTTGCAGGGTGTTTCACGCAAGGGAATTGAAATTGGTTCAGGCTGCTGGATTGGTTCCAAAGTAACCATACTCGATGGCAGCGTTATCGGGAATCATTGTGTAATTGCCGCTGGTGCGGTTGTTTCAGGAACGTTCCCGGATCATTCTGTTATTGGTGGGGTCCCGGCGCGGATAATTAAATCCAGGTTGCGGCAAACAGCCGCCTAATCAAATCCACTGCATGAAACAAAAATCTACCACTCAATTAAAAATATTTCTTACCGCTTATGCCGTCAATCCTTTTAAAGGATCCGAAGACGGAATGGGGTGGAATTATATCCTGCAAATTGCCCGGAATCAGAAAGTTATTGCCGTTACGCGCAAAAATAATGGTCCTGCAATTGAAAAATATATGCAGGAAAATCCGGAGCTGAATGACCTTTATTCAAATATTGAATTCAAATATTTTGATTGGCCGCTCTGGCTGATTTTTTGTAAAAAAGGTCCGGTATTAAGCCTGATTTATTATTATTTCTGGCAATTTACTTTAGCCATTCATTTCAGGAAACTGCGCCACAAAATTGATGTAGTTCATAATTTAAATTTCCATAACGACTGGACTCCCACATTTTTATGGATGTGGCGAAAACCTCTGGTTTGGGGTCCTGTGGGGCACCATCCATTAATTCCTTTTAAATTTCTCAGGCCTTTTTATGGCTACAGGGTTGTAATTATGGACAGATTTTTATGGATGTTAAAAAATCTGTTCTGGCATTTCGATCCGTTTTTAAAATTATCAGTTGCCAAATCAACCCATGTTTTTTGCATGCACAAAGAGGCAGCTCAGAAACTCGGATTAAAAAATAAATTCTCCATTCTACCTTCGGTTGCTTCCGAGGAAGTGGAACCTTCGCATACTGCAAAGGAATTTAATGTATTATCGGTTGGTCGTTTCGTTGCTTTAAAAGGTTTCGATATTACCATTAAATCATTTTTTACTTTTTATTCGGCATTGCAAGCCGATGAAAAAAGGAATGTTAAGCTAATTCTTGTTGGCAGCGGTCCCGAAAAATCAAGACTTATTCAATTAATTAATTCGCTTGGACTAGAGGCTGCTGTACAAATTATTGAGTGGATTCCCAGAAATGAATTAAAAGAACTGTACAAAACAGCTTCGGTATTTCTTTTTCCCTCTCATGAAGGCGCGGGAATGGTTGTTTCTGAAGCAATGAGTTATGGTGTGCCTGTTCTCTGCTGGGACAATTGCGGTCCTGGTCGGTTTATTCACCCGTCATCGAAGCTTCGCGTTAAATATGTGCCTTCGCATAATAGCATAAATACATTTGCTGATCATTTGATGCAGCTTAAAACTGACCCTGAATTTATTTCCAGGGAAAAATCACTGGCCCGGGAACGTTTTCTGGAAGCATTCAACTGGGACTTACGTGCTGATGAATTAAGCCGTGTTTACACATTGGCGGCACGTTCGTCCTGCTCAACTTTTGCCGAGCAACATTATTTTATTCCAAAATCGCTGCAAAATGAGCAAATCGGGTAGAATTTTAGGTGTTCATTTATTGAACGATCTCAGCGGAAGTCCACTGGTTTTCTCCATGGTTTTACAGGATTATGTGAAGCAAGGGAAAGAAGTTATTTTATTTACTTCCAACAGCAATGGGTTCTTATCCGATCTGGATGGTGTGCAAACTAATTTATTGCCGTATAAGTGGTTCAGAAATAAATGGCTTACCCTGTTGAATTTCCTTTTTGTTCAGGTTGTATTATTTTTTAAAGTTCTATTTATTGCACAAAAGCGTGATGTGGTTTATGTAAATACCCTTCTACCTTTTGGCGCATTGCTCGCAGCCCGAATCAGAGGGTTGAATACCATTCAGCATATGCACGAGGTAAGTGTCAGGCCGGCATTTTTATTAAAGTTTCTTTGTTTTATTTCAGAGCATTGCACTGATAAAATGATTTTTGTATCGGCCTACCTCAAATCATGCTTTAATTTTATTAAAC
>JAGQVC010000272.1 GCA_020438185.1 Bacteroidota bacterium | reverse complement strand
GTTTTATAATCATTTCTCAGCGCTTTCACCTCGAGCGTGCGCTGTTTATTGCATCAAGCAATGGTATTCCCGCGGTTGGTTTCGCTGCGCGTGATGTTGCCGGCGATGCCGGCTGGACCAGCGGAGTAAGGGAAATGTTTGCCCGGTCAAAAGCTGTTCTTGACGTATTTGTTGTGAGGACTAAACCCCGCTTTTTGGGCGATCCGGTTCAGGTTGGAAAGAGAGAAGGAACAATCGTTATGAAATAAAAAAGCCCCTGAATTTTCAGAGGCTTAATTTGTTTTAATTGATTTAGCCAAAAACTTTTCTAAGTATTTCACTCACTCTTGCTGCCGGGTCTTTTCTGATTTTATTTTCTTCTTCGGCAATTAATTTAAATAATCCCTCGAGTGCTTTTCCGGTAACGTATTTATCGAGATCGGGATTTTGTTTTTTTACACCGGGGATTTTATTGTATTTGGTAACTATCGGTTTCCAGTATTTGGTGAGCTGAACTTTATTGATGGCCCTTTTAACAATTGGTGAGAACTTAACGGTAAGATCGTTTTGTGTTCTGCCTTTCAGGTAATTTGTTGCTGCACCATCGCCACCTCTCAGAATTGTAATGCCATCAGTAATTGTCATTGTTTTAACAGCATTAATAAAAATGGGTGCAGCTTCTTTGCTGGCTTCTTCGGCCGCCCGGTTCATTGTCATTACGAACTTATCAACCTGAGATGACATTCCCAGATTTCTGGCAGTGCTTTCAACAACTTTTGCTTCGGGAGGGAATGGAATTTTAATCAGCGAGTTTTTATAGAAGCCATCCATTCTTGAGGCTTTTCCCGTGGCATTATTTGTTCCAACATTCAGGGCCTCTTTCAAGCCTTTCACAACTTCGTCGTTGCTTAAATTACTTCCTGAATTATTTCCGGTAACAGTGTTAACACCGTTTTTAATTTGGTTGATGAGGCTTTGGGATTCGCCGGTCTGACTAAAAAGCAGAAGGCAAATAGCGGCTAACCAGGTTTTCATAAGCTTAGATTTTTATTGACTTAAACAAATACGTTGCCATCATTCCTGAGGCTCATTTTCACGGTTTTCGGCAAGCGAACGACGTCTTGCGTTGCGGGTTCTTGTCAGATTGAGTGTTTCCACAATCAGCGAAAACATCATGGCAACATACACATAATTCTTCAAATCGATGTGGTAGTTTTCTTCAACATGCAGCGATTCCAGAATCAATACTAAACCAATCGCGACCAGAAACACAAGCGCCAGCATTTTAATGCTTTGATACTTATTTATAAAGTCGCTCACCACTCCTGCAAATACAATCATAATAATGATTGCGAAAATCACCGCAAGAATCATAATTACCAGATTGGAAGAAATAGCAACAGCGGTCAGGATTGAATCAAATGAGAAAACGATATCCAATAGTACAATCTGCACAATGGCTCTGGCGAACCCGGTTGCAGTTACTGTCCCTGTGTTTTCTTCTTCGTCCTTGACCAGTTTCTCAACAATTTCCATGATGGTTTTTATGGTCAGAAACAAACCGCCCGCAAAAAGTATCAGGTCGCGACCGCTGGCACCAAACTCCCCGATATAAAGTATGGGCGTTTTCATACCTGCAATCCAGGAAATAATGCTTAACAGCATAATTCGGAAAACCAAAGCAAGTGAAAGTCCGATAAGCCGTGCCCGTTTCTGACTATTTCGGGGTAATTTGGAAGCAACAATGGAAATGAAAATGATATTGTCGATTCCCAACACGATCTCCAGCACGCTCAGTGAGAGCAGTGTAATGAGCCCATTCAAAGAAAACAATGCTTCCCAGCCTGCCGGGTCGAAAAATCCCATACGATTTAATTAGGCTGCAAATCTATTCAAATAGCTTGAGGGTGTTTCAATAACGGACCAATGAATTCTGAACCGATCACTTTACCTTGTTGAAAAAGTGTAAGGTTTGTGTCTAATATCACACCCGTACCGCTTGGATAATTAGTAACTTGCGCTCTCAAATTTTTAAAGGGAAAATGAAAAAGATTACCATCACAATTTTTGGGGTCATGTTGGGAATCACAGGTGTTCAGGCACAATCACATCGCTGTGCCACCATGGAACATCATGAGATGCTTTTAGCCAATGATCCTGAATATGCTGCCCGCAGGGCATTAATTGAAGCAAGAACTCAGGAATTTGCTTCAGAGTACAATCCTCAAAGTGCAAACCGTTCGGTTATTACAATTCCTGTCGTATTTCATGTTGTTTACCAAAATGCTACCGAGAATATTTCAGATGCCATGTTGCTTTCGCAAATTGACGTGCTGAATGATGATTACAGGAAGCTAAATTCAAATTTCAGTCAGACGCCATCTGCATTTCAGGGTGTTGCAGCGGATATGGAAATTGAGTTCTGTCTGGCTACAACCGATCCGAACGGAGCAACAACAACAGGAATTACCAGAACCCAAACCAGTACTTCAAGTTTTAGCGATAACGATAATGTTAAACGCAGCAACAACGGCGGACATGATCCCTGGAATACTTCAAAATACCTGAATATCTGGGTATGCGATCTTGGGAACAACCTGCTTGGCTATGCACAGTTTCCGGGTGGGCCGGCTGCTACCGACGGGGTAGTTGTTCACTACACCAGTGTTGGCCGTCCTCCTGCAAATACCTTCAACACTGCTTACAATCTTGGTAGAACTGCTACCCATGAAGTTGGTCACTGGCTTAACCTGTACCACATTTGGGGTGATGACGGAGGCGCGTGCAATGGTTCTGACCAGGTTTCCGATACGCCTAATCAGGCTGATGCTAATTACGGTTGTCCGAGCTACCCTCACGTAAGCTGCAGTAACGGGCCGAATGGTGATATGTTTATGAACTACATGGATTACATGGATGATGACTGTGCAACTATGTTTACCAACGGACAAAAAACACGTTCTCAGTCTTTATTCGGGGCGGGTGGTTCAAGAG
>JAGQVC010000271.1 GCA_020438185.1 Bacteroidota bacterium | reverse complement strand
CGCTTGGACTTGCTATGTTGAGTTATCGCTTTTTTGAAATGCCATTCAATAAAATTCGGGAACGGTTCCGTAAAGCTCCAATCGCTGATCAGCCACAAGGGAAATAATCAACACCGGTTAAAAAGCCCCGGCTCTCAAGGTCATTCTGGATTTCTTTCCATGCTCCACGATTACTCACAAAGCTTATTACAATTCTATTCTCCTCAGGCACCAAATCATTCCATGATTGGAACTGAATTCCATCTATTTTACGTTCAATCAGGTCGCTAATCCTTTCAACAGAAAATCCCGCCTTTATAAGCTGCTTGATCTTCTTTCGGGCGTACTTTCCGCCTCCTGCAATCGTGATCCTTGTTTCTGAATTAACTCTTTGTCTTAGTTCCTCAATCAGATATAACATCCTCACCTTGTCAAACGCAGCTCTGGAATACTGCGGCAACTTTCTTGAAGCCCTGTCCGGACTATCTCTCCAAAGCAAGACATGTTGTCTCAGTTTATTGAATACAACTCCTTTGGAAAGCCACCTCAGCCACAACTCATAATCCTCGGGAACACATTCTTCAGAATAACCGCCAAACTGCTCAACCAATTCTTTCCTGAACATCACACTTGGATGTGCAACTGGCGATTCAACCAGGCGACTGTGCAATATTTCTTTAGCCTCTCTTATTTGATTCAATTGCTCGCAATAAAACTGATAGCCTGTTGTACTTCCGCCTGATTCATATTTAACAAGACCGCTTACAAGTCCGGTTCCTGGATTAGATTCAAGAAAAACAGCCTGGTTCTTCAACCTGTTAGGCAGCATCAAATCATCAGCATCCATTCGGGCTATATACGCTCCGCTGCAGTATAAAAGACCTGTATTCAACGCTGCTGCTATACCACTCCCTGCGTTTGTTAATAACTTAATCTTGCTGTTTCCTGCAACTGCATTCATCAAATGCGCTCTGGTTGCAGAATCGCATCCGTCTTCCACAACTATGATTTCAAAATCAACACCTTCTTGTATAGTGATACTTTGTATCGCCTCGAGAATTGTATCTTCTGCATTCTTAACAGGCATTAACACCGAGATCAATTTATTCATTTGATATTTAATCACTTACATTTTTATTATACCTATTATATATCATTATTTAATATACATCGTTTATCTATGTATATTTGTCATCATGTATTCAAAGGAACTACTCAAAGGTACACTGAGTACCATTATTCTAAACCTGCTTAAGGTTAATGGCGAAATGTATGGTTATGAAATAACTCAGTCGGTCAAGTTGAAATCTGCCGGTAAAATCGAGATTCG
This sequence comes from Bacteroidota bacterium, assembly GCA_020438185.1. Lineage (GTDB taxonomy): Bacteria > Bacteroidota > Bacteroidia > M30B66 > M30B66 > M30B66. The sequence continues at coordinate 1,667 of JAGQVC010000271.1, read as the reverse complement.
TGAAGGTTCGTTGTACCCGGCATTACATAAAATGCTGGCCGATGGGTTAATCAAAGCGAGGGAAGAGCAGGCTGGCAGGCGAATCAGAGTTTATTACTCGTTAACGGAGTCAGGAATAAATAGCCTGGAAACAAGGAAAGAGGAACTTTTCGGATTTCTGGAAACACTAATTCAAATACTTAACCCATCATATCCTATTCTACCTGATGCTAGATGATCAGCAGTTTGAATTGATTTGTTCTGAAGTTCGGTCCTCAGTTAAAAGCTCCTTTCTGGCTGAAGAACTGATTGATCATCTGTGTTGCAGTGTTGAACACAAAATAGAGCAGGGGGGCAGGTTTTCTGAAGCTCTGGAAGTTGCTCTCGCTGAATTGTGTAACAACAACATAGCGGAAATTGAAAAACAAACAATCCTTGTACTAACCCTTACCAAATCCTATCCTATGAAAAAGCTCATGTATTTATCCGGTTTTCTTGCAACAACCTCCATTTTAATTGGGTTTGTTTTTCGCACCCTGCATTGGCCCGGAGCGCCTTGGATCATGCTCTTCGGACACGCAGCACTATTTATTTGCATGTTGAGTATGTTATTTCGAAAAAGGAACTCCATCTCCGTTCTCTCGAACCTCAGAAGCTACTCAGGAATCATCAGTGGGATTTTGATTGCTGTTGGAGGAATGTTTAAAATAATGCACTGGCCAACTGCTAATATTCAGATGGTTATTGGAATGTTTCTCTTGTTGACAGTTGTGGTACCTGCCTATTTCTGGCAGCTGTATAAATCTGAATTAATTACCTCCTGAAATTCCCCTAACCCGCGAAGACCCGGTTATTCATCAAACTCGATGATTACACCGGGTTTTTTCTTTTTCTTTTTTTCTTCGTCTTGCTTCGAAATGGTGCTATCCTTCTTAAAGAGTCCGAACTCCTTATTCAAAATCTTCTTGAGTACCTGTTTCTCTTCCTTAATATCTGTTTTTAACTTTTCCTTGGCACCACGCGAATCATAGCTTATTTTAGGATTGTCCACCGGACCGGTCATGCTTATAAACAATTGTGTTCTGCCTAATCCGTCATCTGCAACCTCCCCGAATTCTTCATTCTCCTTTTTGGCCTTTTTTGCTTTCCTGGATAATAAATCTGATAACGTTACCTGAAAATGATAATCAATTTGATTATCAAATCCATGCTTCCCTGAAACGAATATATCCAGCGCGCTCGAAGTAATTTCCATCCTGGGAATAAATACCTGTTCATTTTTTATCTCAATTGTGTTTTGCAACGATGAAAAACGAACATCCTTTAACTCCTCAAGACTAATAAACTTCGAAAGATTATTCAAAGGCTCAAAATTCACAAGCCTTCCATTATCCAATTTTATAAAGGCCTCTGCTTTTAATCGTTTTGAGTCCACATTTAATGATGAGTCCATAAACATTTTTAATTCCAATTCTGAATTTAGTTTTCCCATCAAATGTTGATCTGTAATTACCTGTTGCCCAAAATTCTCAAGCTGATGAAACAACTGATTCACATTAATGCCATTTAATTTACCTGTACAATTAACTATCAAATCGTTGGTATTTTTGGAATCAATAGAACCTTCAAGACTAACAGAGCCTTCCATCGTTTTAAACCCCACCTGACGAACCTGAACTATTCGATCA
>JAGQVC010000270.1 GCA_020438185.1 Bacteroidota bacterium | reverse complement strand
CGATTTGATGAATTTACATTCAAGGAAATTCTTTGGGCTGCATTCAGCAAAGCAAGTCCTGAATTATTTTTCGGCCGTTTACGGCCAAAAGCCTGATGGGAGATAATTTACATCGAATAAAATGGCAGTAATTGCAATCAATACACGGCTCATGCTTGATGGAAAACTGGACGGAATCGGCTGGTTTACCTTTGAAACATTACGGCGTATTACGATTGCTCACCCCGAACATCAGTTTCTGTTCATATTTGACCGGCCCTTTCCAGAAAAATTTATTTTTTCTTCAAATGTTCTGGCCGTTTACGCGGGTCCTCCAACCCGTCACATTTCATTGTTTGTTCCCTGGTTTGAGCTGGTAATTCCGCGTTTGCTAAAAAAATACAAAGCCGACCTTTTTATTTCAACAGACGGGCATATTCCGCTTCGCGGGAAGGTTCCCTGTCTGCCTGTTATTCACGACATTAATTTTTTCCACTTTCCGGAACAGCTTCCCTTTTTGGTGAGGAAATATTACAATTATTTCTTCCCGCGCTTTGCGCGGAAAGCTGCGCGAATAACCACAGTTTCGCAATACACCAAAAATGACCTGATTAATAGTTACGGCATAAATGAGGCGAAAATTGATGTAGCATTAAACGGTGTTAATGATAAGTACACACCTCTGTCGGCAGGAACGAATGGCGAAACCAGAAATAAATACACCGGTGGTTGTGGTTACTTTTTATTTATTGGATTAATAATTCCACGAAAAAACCTGCGCCGGCTCATCGAAGCTTATTTTGAATTCCGCAAAAAAGAAAATTCAACTTTAAAACTTTTGGTTGTTGGCAATAAAAAATGGTGGTCATCTACCGATGAACAGTTTGTGCAGGGAAGGGAATTCGGGCAGGATGTGCTGTTCGCCGGTCGCCTCGATGCAGATGAGCTTCACAAGGTTATTTCTGCGGCCTTCGCACTCACGTTTGTTCCCCTGTTTGAGGGTTTCGGCATTCCGGTTTTAGAGGCGTTTGCCTGCGGTGTTCCTGTAATTGCTTCCAACGTTACTTCTTTACCAGAAGTGGGCGGCGAAGCTGCCATTTATTGCGATCCAACAGATGTAAATTCAATTTGTGAAGCCATGCAAAAGGTTAGCAATGATGAAAATCTGCGAAAATCCATGATCGCAAAAGGACTCGAAAGGGTTAAACTATTTTCCTGGGATAAAACAGCCCAGGCATTTTGGAACAGTATTGAGCGCTGCCTGAAGCCCTAAAAAAAATCCGGCTCCATAAAGGAGCCGGCAAAACAATAAAATTAACCTAACCTTAACTATTTATTGTTTTAGCATCAAAGATGCGTGGGAACGAATCCCATTACAATTTTAGCCTAGTTCTGAAAGGTTTCAAGTTTAAATATACGGTTTAACTTACATTTGGTCAAGCAAATACAAACAGCCGACTGTTAAAAAAATAACAGCCGGCTGAAAAAATGGTTTTCACAGGAAACTGAAATTTATAAGTCTGTCTTAACTGCGCCTTAACAAGCCCGGCTAAACTTGACTTAAAAACCTGTTAATCAGAAACAATAGCGGTTTTCTTCAATTAATTTTTGAGCTATTTGCTGACGAACTTCCTTAGTATTCAGAGGAGCCGTTTTGGTAAATCTGCGCAATCCCATCAACATCATACGCTGCTCGTCACCTTCAGTAAATGAGTTAATCGCATTTTTTCCGGCAATTAGAATTCTGTCAGCAGCATCATTTATATAAACGCGGGCAATATTGCCAGCCATCGCTGCTTCCTGCTCGCCTTTGGTTATATAAAGCTTTTCGGCACGCAGTAATACCGACTCCGAAACATACAATTCAATCAACATATCCGCGATATTCATGAGTATTTCCTGTTCTTTCGCAAGGGTCATCATGAGTTTTTGTACGGCAGCTCCGGCAACCATCAGCACAGCTTTCTTAAATCCGGCGATGTATCTTTTTTCTGCCGAAAACATGCTTTCTTCCGGCTCGGTAAAATCAGGTATTCCCATTAATTCATCGGCAACCTGCATGGCCGGTCCCATTAAATCCAGCTCGCCCTTCATAGCGCGTTTCAGCATCATATCAACCGTAAGCATTCTGTTGATTTCATTGGTACCTTCGAAAATCCTGTTAATGCGGGCATCCCTGTAAGCACGATCCATCGGAGCTTCAGCAGAATATCCCATTCCGCCATAAATTTGAACACCTTCATCAACCACATAATCAAGCGATTCCGATCCGTGCACTTTCATCATGGCACATTCAACAGCAAATTGCTCAACACTTTTCAGTCGTGCTTTGCCCGGCTCAACGCCTTCGGCAATTAATGCATCGTAGGCGTCATCAATGTTTTGACCGATCCGGTAACATGCAGACTCACAGGCGAAAGTGCGGATAGCCATTTCGGCCAGTTTATAACGAATCGCTCCGTATTTAGAAATTGGGCGGCCAAATTGCTCGCGTTCGTTCGCATAATTAACGGCGGTCGAAATACATTGCTTACTACCTCCAATTGCGGCCACAGCCAATTTAATTCTACCAATATTCAAAATATTTACGGCTATTTTAAATCCGTTCTCACGCTCACTCAGCAGGTTTTCAACCGGAACTTTGCAATCGTTAAAAAACACCTGCACCGTAGATGAACCTTTGATGCCCATTTTCTTCTCTTCTTCGTTGATGCTCACACCCGGATAGGCTTTTTCAACTATAAATGCGCTCAGATTTTCATCGTCATCAATCTTGGCAAACACGGTAAACAAATCAGCAAAACCACCGTTGGTGATCCACATTTTCTGACCATTTAAAATGTAATGCTTTCCATCTTCAGACAACACAGCCTTGGTTTTGCCGCTGTTGGCATCCGAACCCGACGAAGGCTCGGTTAAGCAATACGAAGCTTTCCATTCGCCGCTGGCCAGTTTGGGAATGTATTTAGCCTTTTGCTCTTCATTTCCGTAATAAAGTATGGG
>JAGQVC010000269.1 GCA_020438185.1 Bacteroidota bacterium | reverse complement strand
CTTTGAGGGCTTTTGTTTTTTTATTGGTTCATTTTTAAAATTATTTAATTAATAAACCATCTATTTATTATTTATTTAAATGTAGCGCTATGAAAATCAGAAAAAGATTTAAAGTCTTAGGAGTGATTGTATTGATATTAATTATTGGACGATTAACTCTACCCTATTTTGTTGCCCGTTATGTGAATAAAGTATTATCAGAAATTCCCGGATATTATGGCAAAATAGATGATGTGGATATTCACTTGCTGAGTGGTTCTTATCAAATAAATGGCCTTGAATTAAAGAAGGTAGAAAACAATACAAAATTCCCATTTCTCGATATTCCGCAGATAAATTTATCGGTTGAATGGCCTGCCCTTGTTCAGGGGAAAATAGTTGCCGAAATATTTTTTATTAAACCGGTGGTTAACTTCGAAAAAAATGAAGAGCCCAAAATAAAAAAGGATAAAAAGCAAGTCGACTGGACAGAGCCTTTAAAGCGTCTGGTACCTGTAAAAATCAACAAACTCCGTATCAGGGAAGGAAATGTTGCTTTCAGGGATTTTGAATCAAATCCGAAGATTAATCTTGTAATGACCAACATTGAATTGCAAGCAACCAATCTGAGTAATGCAAACAAATCTACTGATCCATTGCCCTCTCATCTTGAACTTAGGGCAGGCACAACAACAATGGGAAGCGGTAAATTAAGCCTGTCGGCCGATTTAAATGTGCTTAAACCAATACCTGATTTTGATGCTGACCTTAAATATGAGGAAGTTGATTTAACTGCTTTCAATGATATGTTTCTTGCCTACGGAAATGTTGATGTTGAGAAAGGCAGATTGTTTATTTATTCGGAAGCGGCATTGATAGACAGTTCATTCGAAGGATATGTTAAACCAATTATTAAAGAATTAAATTTTCTTGATTTAAAGGAAAAACCGGTAAACCCGGGTAAAATAATCCGGGAAGCGACATTAAATTTAATTGCAGGTATATTTAAAAACCGGAAAGCCGAACAGTTTGCAGCCAAAGCGCCTTTCGAAGGTAAAATAAGCGATGTAAATATGAATGTTTGGAGTTCTGTTTGGAGTGTTTGGCGCAATGCATTTGTCAAGGCATTCGACATGAATACTGATAATAGTATTTCCATTGCCGATGATGCATTAAAACAGAATATGAAACAGTAGAACTGAATCTGAAGAGACATTCAGAAAGCCTTCTTCAAATAAGCTCATTAAATGTACTCAAAGCAGTCCGACCGGTTTTGAAGAGCGCTCAAACATGACAAAACTTTGGAGGTGAATCCGGCAGCGATTGCCTGTCTGCTGCAACACTGGCATTTTTGAACGAGTTTCTTTACCCCAAAATAAACTGCTGAATGCGACTGATTCTAGTTGAGCAGGCGACTCATTGGGCCCGATTTGCGAAAAGGATCACATAATTTAAGCGCGTATTATTAAAATTTAATTTTAGATTTGCACGGTTAGGAATTACAAATGATTCGACGAATTGTCACAATTGAATTGCTTGAACTAATTCAGGAGTTTCCCGTGGTTTGCCTCGTTGGGCCACGACAGGTGGGCAAAACAACCTTGGCTAAACAGCTGATGAGCGAACTTACAAAGGATTCTGTTTACCTTGACCTGGAGAATCCGCGCGACGAAAACAAGTTGGCCGACCCGGTCTTGTTTTTTGAAGCCAATGCCGACAAGTGCATCATTTTGGATGAAATTCAAAGAATGAAATCGTTGTTCCCCATTTTGAGAGCAATGGTTGATCAAAGCCGTGTTCCAGGAAGATTCATTTTGTTGGGCTCTGCTTCGCCTGAATTGATTCGCGACAGTTCAGAAACACTTGCCGGAAGGATTTACTTCAAAGAACTTATGCCGATTCACATCCTCGAACTGAACAAGACAAGTAGCGAAATAGATCTTTTGATGCGGGGCGGGTTTCCAAATTCGCTTATGTCAAGTTCCCTGAGATCAAGCTTTCGTTGGCGCGAAAGTTTTATTCAAACTTATGTAGAAAGAGACTTGCCTTTATTAGGCCTTCCTGTTGCGCCCAGCGAGTCGAGAAAGTTATTGCGTATGCTGTCGCACCTGCAAGGACAAATTCTGAATTATTCATCCCTCTCGAAATCACTTGGTGTAAGCGCTCCAACTGTGAAGACTTATTTACACTTTCTGCAACAAGCCTTTTTAATTGATTTACTGGAACCATTCTCAACCAATACGGGGAAACGCCTGGTGAAATCGCCCAAGATTTACCTGCGAGACACGGGGCTTCTTCATGCACTCCAAGGCGTTTACGATTATAACGACTTACTGGCTCATCCTTTTGCAGGAGCAATTTGGGAAGGGTTCGTAATCCAGCAAATAAAAATGATTTTGCCCAATAATTCACAAATGCAGTTTTATCGAACCAGCCATGGTGCTGAAATCGATTTAATTCTCTCGATACCTAACAAACAATCTATCGGAGTTGAAACAAAATTAAGTTCCGCTCCCTCGCTCAGTCGTGGAAATTACGAAGTGATGAATGATCTGGAACTCAAAATGCTATATGTCGTCATCCCGGGAAACGAGAGTTATCCGTTAAAAGAAAACGTTCATGTTATGGGATTAAGGATATTCATCAACCATCTGGCGACACAGTTTAATCAACCCACTTGAAGCATGCCGTTACTGGCGCATCACACATTATCTCCACTGCATCACTTGAAAGGCACACCCGATTTACCTGAATCCCTGCCCGACTATAGTTAAATATGGAGTTTGTGTCCCTTTCGAGGGTTAATTGAGAATCTGATTCTTTGGGGATAAATTCATGTGAAAACACTCTCTCAAAAAAAGGTTTCCAGGATTTGCCATCTTCGGATCTCCCAAATTGTATTCTATTTCTCGATTTTGGAATCTGATTAAGGACATAAGTTTTCAACCCTTCGAAAGCCTCTTAGTATCAAGCAAAATATGCTCATCCCTAACAATGCGCTATAGAGGAT
>JAGQVC010000268.1 GCA_020438185.1 Bacteroidota bacterium | reverse complement strand
CAGTGTGCTATGTGTAAAGCAACTGTTGAATCCAATATTGAAAATGGCGGAAAGTCGGTTGGCAGAGGGCTAAACGATGGGATACTCTACCTGATGTCTATTCCATATATCGTATTGGGAGGAATAGGATATATGGTTTACAAGAATCGGGGCGGAGGCTCAAAATAAGGCCTAATAAACAGAATCGCTGTTGCTGCTTTCTTCAAAAGCGCCTAAAGTATAGCGTAATCCAACACCGGCATAAATTACCTGACGTGTGTACGAAACACCTGCAGCTGAGCTGTTGTTTCCACTGAAAGCATATCTGACTTCGGTAAGCACCCCCAGGTTTTTCCGCACACGAATGTGCGCACCTGCAGAAATGAAGGTTGACCATAGCATACTGCTGTTCCCTTTTATCAATACACTACTTGGCTCAAATTGAGAGTCTTCCTGCCCGTCAGGAAAAGCTGTAATAACGGTTCGGTTATTATTAACCTCCAGATTGGATGCTACAGAAATCCCGAATTGAGCACCTAATCCTGCATACGCATAAACAGGACGCTTGGCATCAGAAGAAAGCGAATAAGATGTTTCAAACAACAAAGCCGATTGCCCCGCATTCACAAAATAATCCCTTGATTCACTTACTGTATCAATCCCGGTTGGAACAGAAATGTTATAGCTTGATTCAAATGTATTGATATCACGGTACGTGAGACCGAGCCTCCAGGTATGTTGCTCATTGTACTCGCCTTTTTTCTTATTAAATGGGTTCAATGCAATGCTTGCCTGAATCGCAACCGTTCCCTGGCTTCCCTCCTGACTGTCTTGCCGGCGTATATACGAATCAATATTAGTGGGAAGATTTAGGTCGGCAACATTAGCAGCCAGTTTAGTTATGGTTGTATAATCAACCAGCTGAGGAGAATAGGTTGTAAAAAAACCGGCCAACTGAAAATCGGCCATTTTAAACTTCTTAAATTTCTCCGTTTCAGAGGACTGAGAAAAAGCCTGACTTGCAGTAAGTAAAAGGAGGAATGCAGCGCGTAGTTGTTTTTTCATAAGCAAAATCGAGCCCTAAATTATTAAATCGTGGGAATTAACTTATTAAAATTTTCTAACGGCAAAATTCCATTCAGGCGAACCTATTGTATCCTTTTAAATGAATAGCAACAATTATTTTACTGGAAGAGAGAGCATATGGAAATCCTTTGCTCCAATTAAATAAATAAAAAACGGTGCCTGATTCTTCAACCGGCACCGTTCAGAACAGGCACTAAACTATCATTATTTCATCAACTCATAGCTTCGTTTTACAAATCTCGTGAGCGCTTCACCTTTCAGTAAATTTTGAGAAAGCAAAGCAAGGTCTGTAGCCTGATTGATCAGTTCTTCCTGAACCTTTTCATCATCAGTTCCCAATACTTTACCCGCCAGCGGGTGATTTGTATTCACAACAAGATTCAGCGTTTCCGGCATAGATGACATAAAATCATTCCCACCATTAACCATTGACATGTCTTTCATGCGTCGCATAAATTCGGGACGGGTAATTAATACCGGTGCATCTGTTTCGCTCAGGGATTCGAGGCGAACACTGAAACGGGAATCCGGAATATATTTCTCGACAATCGGCTTAAGTTTGTTTTGCTCTTCCTCACTTAGTTTGGATGGCTGATCCTCTTCACGAGCAATCAGTTTATCAACCGTATCCGAGTCAACCCGAACAAAACGGGTTTTCTCCAGCTTGCTTTCCAGCATATTGATAAAATGCGCATCCAATACATTATCCAAAACCAGAATATCATAACCACGCTCCTTTGCTGCACTTATAAATGAATGCTGTTCATCAGTATTTGTGCAATAAAGCCAGATTAAATTTTCATCCTTATCGGTTTGCGCTGTTTTAATGTGTTCGGCATACTCTTCCTTGGTGAAATATTTCCCTTCAGTATTTCTGAACAAATTAAACTTCATGGCACGCTCACTGAATTTCTCATCCGAAAGCATTCCATACTGAATAAATACCCGGATATCATCCCATTTCTTTTCGAAATCTTCCCGGTTATTCTTAAATAATTCTTCCAGTTTATCTGCCACTTTCTTCGTGATGTGAGAGCTGATTTTTTTCACATTCGAATCACTCTGCAAATAAGAGCGGGAAACATTTAAAGGAATATCGGGTGAATCGAGAACCCCATGTAAAAGCGTAAGAAAATCAGGAACAATTCCTTCTACACTGTCAGTTACAAAAACCTGATTACTATAAAGCTGGATTTTATTTTTCTGAACTTCGAAATTCTTCTTCAACTTCGGGAAATAGAGAATTCCCGTTAGGTTGAAAGGATAATCAACATTTAAATGAATATGAAATAAAGGGTCCTCTGAAAACGGATATAATTCCTTGTAGAATTTCTGATAATCTTCGTCAGTCAATTCTGCAGGTTTACGTGTCCATGCAGGTTCTGTTTGGTTTATCTGCTCTTCACCAAAAAAAACCGGAACTGGTAAAAAGCTACAGTATTTTTTGAGAAGCGTTTTAATGCGTGCTTCTTCCAGAAATTCTTCAGAGTCATCTGCAATATGCAGGATAATATCTGTTCCGCGATCCTCGCGGGAATCAGGAGTGAGGGTAAATTCAGGACTTCCGTCGCATTTCCAGCGCACAGCTCCGTCTGCATTTTCGGCCTTGAACGAACGGGTCAGAATTTCCACTTCACGGGCAACCATGAATGAGGAATAAAAACCGAGACCAAAATGACCGATTATGGCGCTCGAATCTTTTGAATCCTTGTATTTTTCTACAAATTCTTCCGCGCCCGAGAAAGCAATCTGGTTAATGTATTTTTCAACCTCTTCGGCTGTCATGCCGATACCACGGTCGCTAACAGTAATTGTTTTATTTTCTTTATCTAATTTAACATCAATTCTCAATTCCCCAAGTTCGCCTTTCATCTCACCTACCGAGGCCAACGTCTTTAATTTCTGACTGGCATCTGTAGCGTTTGAAACCAATTCTCTGAGAAATATCTCATGATCGGAATAC
>JAGQVC010000025.1 GCA_020438185.1 Bacteroidota bacterium | reverse complement strand
CGGCGGGATATTCGTATTTAACCGTCCGCTTGAAGCCGCAACTGCAGCTGAATGCGATAAGTTATTTTTTGAAATTATTCTGGCTCCGGATTTCAATGAAGAAGCACTTCAGATTCTGAAATCCAAAAAGAACCGGATTATACTTAAAACCAAGGCATTTACAAGGCCCGAAATGTTGAAGCGATCCGTTTTAAGCGGAGAACTTTGGCAGGAAAGAGATACACTCACTGAAAAAAGTGAGAACTTCAGACTGGTGACAGAAAAAGCACCGGATGAAGCTCTTCGAGCTGATCTGGAATTTGCATCGGTGCTTGTAAAGCACACCAAATCGAACGCAATTGTACTGGTAAAAAACCTCCAGATGCTGGGTTCGGGCACCGGTCAAACCTCGCGCATTGATGCAATGCGACAAGCCGTTGAGAAGGCTGAAAGAATGAATCTTGAAGTAAAAGGCAGCGTACTGGCTTCGGATGCGTTTTTTCCGTTTGCAGATAGCATGGAACTATCGGCTGCCGCCGGAATCAGTGCCATCATTCAACCGGGTGGCTCGGTGCGCGATCAGGAAGTGATTGACGCTGCCAATTCGCATGGACTGGCAATGGTTTTAACGGGAACAAGACATTTTAAACATTAATAATAAAGCTACTGAACACGACACATGGGCATGTTTAACTTTTTTACTCAGGAAATTGCAATCGACCTGGGAACAGCCAATACGATTATTATACATAACGACAAGGTTGTGGTGGACGAACCCTCCATCGTTGCCATTGAACGTTCAACCGGGAAAGTGATTGCTGTGGGTAAGCAGGCCCAGCAAATGCACGGAAAGACCCACGAAAACATCAAGACCATCCGTCCGCTGAAAGACGGTGTTATTGCTGATTTCAATGCTGCAGAACACATGATTCGCGGCATGATTAAAATGATTAATCCGGGCAGAAAATTATTTTCACCTTCACTGGTTATGGTAATCTGCATTCCTTCGGGAATTACCGAAGTGGAGAAAAGAGCAGTACGCGACTCGGCCGAACATGCCGGAGCCAAGGAAGTTTATCTGATTCACGAGCCAATGGCAGCTGCCATTGGTATTGGAATCGATGTGGAAGAACCAATGGGTAATATGATTATCGATATCGGAGGTGGTACTTCCGAAATTGCGGTTATCGCCCTTGGCGGAATTGTTTGCGATAAGAGTATTCGCGTTGCGGGTGACGACTTTACGGCAGATATTGAAGATTACATGCGTCGCCAGCATAACATTCACATTGGTGAACGCACTGCAGAAAAAATTAAAATTGAAGTGGGAGCGGCACTAACTGAAATAGATAACCCTCCACCTGATTATGCGGTTCACGGTCGTGATATGATGACCGGTATTCCGAAGGAAATCATGGTTTCTTATCAGGAAATTGCCCATTGTCTGGATAAATCCATCGCAAAAATTGAGACGGCAATCCTGAATGCACTTGAAATGACCCCACCGGAGCTTTCGGCAGATATTTACCGGACCGGGATTTACCTTGCCGGTGGTGGTTCAATGCTTCGCGGACTCGACAAACGTATTTCGGCACGTACAAAACTGCCTGTTTACATTGCCGAAGACCCGCTGCGTGCTGTTGCCCGCGGAACGGGAATCGCTTTGAAAAACAGGGACAAATTCAAGTTCCTGATCCGATAAGATACCTGAATTCCAATAGGATATGAGGAATTTCTTCCAACTCATCAGAAGATACAATTTTTTATTGGTGTTTCTGTTGTTGCAGGGATTGTCCTTTTTTCTGCTGTCGCGCAACAATGGTTACCAGCGCGCCAGTATTGTTGGCGCTTCCAATCAGGTAACCGGCGAAATGTACGTAGCGTACAGCAATGTAACCGATTACCTTACGCTGGGTGAGACAAACCGGCTGCTTTCAGAAGAAAATGCGAGACTTCGCAAAAATGACAGCCTGGCATTTTATAGCAGTCTGGCTGATTCTACACATGTAAATGACACACTTGCCGTTCAGCAGTACGATTACATAAGCGCCCGTGTGATTAATAACAGTGTGAAAAATGTAAACAATTACCTCACACTCGACAAAGGCAGCCTGAACGGAGTGCAGCCCGAAATGGCAGTTATTGGTTCAAACGGAGTGGTAGGGATTGTAAAAGACGTTTCTGAACATTTTTGTACGGTTATTTCCTTGCTGCACAGATCCACCAAAATATCATCAAAGGTTGCTTCAAGTGAGTATTTCGGCTCTACAATCTGGGATGGAAGCTCACCCGAATATGCTCACTTGTTTGACATCCCGAGTCACGCAAAAGTGTCTCTGGGCGATTCAATTGTTACCTCAACTTATTCGGGAATATTTCCCCGGGGTATCCTAATCGGTACTGTAAGCGGACTGGGTGAAAGCGGTGAAAGTTTTAAAGAAATTGAAGTGAGATTGAGTACGAACTTTCGCACTCTGTCATATGTATATATTGTACGCAACCTGTTCAAGGCCGAGCGCGATAGTCTTGAAGCCAAAACCGCTGAATTACCGGAATGATATTACGCATCCTACAGAATTTATTCAGATTTCTGATTCTGGTTTTTATTCAGGTATTTATCCTGAATCAGATTGTGCTGCCCGGTGATCTGAATGCGTATATCAATCCCAATATTTACGTACTTTTCCTGTTAATGCTTCCGATTCAGATAAACCGGTTGCTTTTACTTTTCATTTGTTTTTTATGCGGATTGAGCATCGATATTTTTATGTCGACAGCAGGATTGCATGCGTCGGCTTGTCTATTCATCGGCCTGGTAAGGCCGGGACTAATTAACCTGGTTATTTCCAGAGAAAGCAACGACAATAATATTGAATTAAGCATGTCAGGAATGGGCATTCAGTCGTTTCTGATTTATGCTTCTGTTCTGATTGTGGTGCATCACTTTGCACTGATGCTGCTGGAAGCCTTTAATTTCCTGCATTTCTTAAATCTGCTATTGCGTGTGGTTACAGCTTCGCTTTCAACAATCATTTTGATTACGCTAAGCCAATTACTAATAATCCGAAACCGTTAAAGCAGCATATGTACATTTTTTCGGACCGGAAATACATTATCAGCTTCATCTTTATCGGACTGGTTCTCATTTATTTAGGGAGACTTTTTTATATTCAGGTTCTCGACGATAAATACAAACTGGCTGCAAACGACAATGCCCTGCGTCATAAAATCGAGTATCCGGAGCGTGGAGTTATTTACGACAGAAACGGGAAGATTCTGGTTTACAACGAAGCTGCCTACGACCTCATGGTGATTCCCAAACGAGTTAAGAAAATTGATACAACCGATTTATGTCGTTTGCTGGAAATTACCCGGGAAGACTTTATTGAAAAGCTGGCTGAGCTAAAAAAGAAGAAGTTCAGTTCGTTCAGGCCGGAAGTTTTTGAAAGTGAGCTTTCGCTCGAAACCTATGCAACGCTGCAGGAAAAAATGTACAAATTTCCGGGCTTTTTTGTGCAGGCACGAACACTCCGCAAATACCCGAATAAAGTTGCAGCTCACGCGCTTGGTTATGTTGGCGAAGTGGATGAGAAAATTGTCGAACAAAATCCTTATTACCGCTCGGGCGACAACATGGGATTGAGCGGAATTGAAAAAAGCTATGAAATTCCACTGCGCGGTCAGAGAGGGGTTAAGATAGTAATGGTTGATGTTTACAACCGTGAAAAAGGAAGCTTTGAAAATGGCAAGTACGATACTGCTTCTGTTTTGGGCCGAAGTCTGGTTTCTTCAATCGACCTGGAGCTTCAGCAATACGGTGAAAAGCTGATGCAAAATAAAGTAGGAGCCATTGTTGCGATTGAGCCCTCATCGGGCGAAATACTAAGTCTCCTCTCCTCGCCTACCTACGATCCCAACCTGCTGGTTGGCCGGGTTAAAAGCAAAAATTACCGGAAGATGCTCGTTGACACCCTGAAGCCGCTGTACAACCGGGCAACGATGGCAAAATATCCGCCCGGATCAACCTTCAAGCTGGTAAACGGGCTGATTGGATTGCAGGAAGGGGTGATTAATGAAAACACGCTTTTTTCCTGTTCCCGGGGTTTTCATTTCGGCGGACTCACAGTAGGTTGCCACCCGCATGCCTCGCCTGTAAACCTGCGGTTTTCTATTACCACATCCTGTAACTCATACTATTGCAACACCTTCCGGAATATCATCAATAAATACCCTCGTGCACAAACTGGCTTTAATGTTTGGCGTAACCACGTTTTAAGCTTCGGCTTAGGACAAAAATACCCCGTTGACTTACCTCAGGAGTCTTCGGGAAATGTGCCTACGGTAAAATACTACGATAAATATCACGGCGCTGGTCGCTGGAATGCCATTTCGGTGATTTCGCTTGCCATAGGACAAGGTGAAATGGGTGTAACACCGCTTCAGATGGCGAATTACTGCGCTACGATTGCCAACCGTGGCTGGTATTATACACCGCATGTTATTAAATCGATAGATGGTGGTCGCATTGATACTTTGTACCGCACGAAACAAAAAACAACCGTTGAAGCCCGGCATTTTATTCCCATCGTAGATGGGATGCGGAATGTGGTTATGAACGGAACAGGTAGGATTGCCCAGCTTGATTCGCTGACCGTTTGCGGAAAGACCGGAACGGCACAAAACCCGCATGGTAAGGACCACTCGATTTTTATTGCTTTTGCACCAATGGATAATCCGAAAATAGCAATAGCTGTTTATGTGGAAAATGCAGGGTTTGGCGCAACCTGGGCGGCTCCGATTGCCAGTTTGATGATTGAGAAATATCTTCGCAGGGAAGTGAAGAGGCCGGAAATGGAAAAACGAATCCTGGATGCGAATCTGCTTCCTAAAAAGGAAGACTGGATTTCAAAAAAATAAACCATGGCCAGAAGAAACAAGGAAGACGTACTTCAAAATATCGACTGGATGCTGGTGCTGCTCTATCTGGTTCTGGTTACCCTGGGTTGGTTTAATATTTATGCAGCTGTTTACAACGAAGAATACAAAAGCATCTTCGATACTTCTCAAAGCTATGGAATGCAGCTGGTGTGGATAGTAAGTTCACTCGTGATTGCATTTATGATTTTAATCATCGATGGGGAATTCTTTCCATCCTTCGCATATGTGCTTTACGGTGCCTTCATTGTCTTGCTGCTGGCTGTAATTGTGGCCGGCGTCGAGGTAAAAGGTTCCCGGTCGTGGATTGGCGTTGGTTCATTCAGAATACAGCCGGCCGAATTTGCCAAGTTTGCTACCAATCTGGCTTTAGCCAAATACCTGAGCAACATTAATATTAAGTTCGAAAAATTAAGTACAAAGCTTATTGCTGCTGCCATTTTCGCTGTTCCGGCGCTAATTATTATTCTCCAAAACGAAACGGGGTCCGCACTTGTTTACGGATCGTTTGTGCTGGTTCTTTACCGCGAAGGTCTTTCAGGCAATATCCTCCTTCTTGGAGTGGCAATGGTTGTTTTATTTATTAGTGCACTGTTGGTTGATGAGTGGATTCTGCTTGTAATTCTGGGTGTTCTGGCGGTTGGTTCGTTTTTATTTGTCAGGCTGCGACGCCAAAATATTTTAATTGTCTCGGTATTGCTCATTTTCGCTGCCGGTTTCGTGCATTCTGTTGATTATGCCTTTACCAATATTCTTGAGCCCCATCAGAAAAAACGAATCAATGTGTTGCTGGGTAAGGAAGTGGATCCCAAAGGTGCCGGTTACAACGTAAATCAGAGTATGATTGCCATTGGCTCAGGTGGCATGATTGGTAAAGGTTATCTGAACGGAACTCAAACGAAATACAATTACGTACCTGAGCAAAGTACCGACTTTATTTTCTGCACGGTTGGCGAGGAATGGGGGTTTGCGGGCAGTGTAGCAGTTTTGGGCTTGTTTGTCATCCTACTTTTACGAATTATATTTCTGGCCGAACGACAACGAAGTAGTTTCTCGCGCATTTACGGATATGGTCTGGCCAGTATCATTTTCTTCCATATTGCCATCAATGTGGGAATGACTATCGGTCTTGCCCCGGTTGTAGGTATTCCGTTGCCATTTTTCAGTTACGGAGGGTCATCACTTTGGTCTTTTACTATCCTCACATTTATTTTTGTAAGGCTGGATGCGTATCGCTTCCAGATTCTACGATAGCGTAATTAAGGAATCCAAAAGCCAATCGCTATTATATTTGCGAAATGAAGAGGTTTGTACCGGTTCTGTTCGCCTTTTACTTAAGCCTCCGGCTGATGCCCTTGCAAGCTCAGGCCGTTCCGGCTGATAGTCTTGCGAATATTTGCCTGCGCCTTGTCAGCTATATTCAGGAGCAGCAAAACACAACCGATATTCCAGGTTTTGAATATGCCGGCGAATGGCCCTCGAAAATTCACTTCAGAACCGGATTTCTGTTATTGAACAATCCCAAACACGGAGTTTACGACTCGAATTGCTTCTCCCTTGCCGGGGTTCATAACATTCTGGCAGGCATTTATTTAAAGCATCCGCAATTCGATGAAATCCCCAACATGCTTGATGCTTCAGCCGAAAGGCTAATGACGTATTACAGCAACGGCGGTTTTAATTTCTGGCCACTACTTCCGCCCGGAGGGCGCATGTACATGTTTCACCGAAACCACCGTAACGACCTGGTTCGCAGACCTGTTCAATATAAATTGTATTCGCCGTATATCAGAAAAGCTGCGAATGTGGTTAACGACAATGATGATACTTCACAAGGGTTGCTAGCTCTGAGTTTGCTTGCTCGCGTTAAAGAGTCAAAGGGTGAATCCAATAATTTTCACATTCAGTTTTCGCCGCTTTTATCCTATTGGCGTGACACCGCACGCGAATCCCAGCACTGGTATAACATAATTCATTTCGACAAGCGCGAATCGGGTGCTTTTTTGACCTGGCGGGCTTTGGAAAAGCCTTTCCCTTCCTGGAATATCCCAAGATTACTGTTCAATAACGCCACATTTTTATTGCCCGTAAGTACATTGTATCCCGAAGCTTTTAAACCGTACATTCCTTACGGTTGCAACGATGTGGATGCCGTTGTAAATGCCAATGTGCTTACCGCACTTGCTGTAAATGGTGAAGGACATTCAAAAGGAGTTACAGATGCTGTCAGATTTATTCATAGTAAGGTTAGGCGAAAAAAATGGAGTCGCGCCGGCATTTATTACCCAAACAGATACAATATTCATTATGCTACTGCAAGGGCATATAAAGCAGGCATCGCCGAGCTTGAACCCACGATTGAATTACTTGTGAAACACATTAAAACGACTGTCCGAAGCGATGGTTCTTTTCGATCAAGAAGAATTGTAAATCACGGGGACCGGTTACAATCGAGTATTTACGCGCTTCACGCATTACTGAGTGCTGGCAATCCTGCCGAAAGGCAGACCAGTGAAACGATACATAAAACCATGCGGTACTTAATCGCACAGCTCAGAAATCACGGTGAAGGATTATGCGTGGAGGGCGGAGTGTTTTTCTCGGGTGGCACTGTAATCCGCAATACTATGTTCTGGAAGTCTGATGTATACAGTTCTGCGCTTTTGCTTGACTGCATTGTTAAATACGCAGAATTATTTCACAGTTCGGAAACTTTTGCAAAAGCAATCGGTACAAGTAGCGCGCATGCAGGTTTTCATTAGTTTTACGCGCCCAAATGTATTCTGTAATTAAATTCATCTGTATTCTGTTTTTACTCGCCGGTGCCGGACATTCCCCGGCTCAGGTGCTGGAACAGGTTTATCCCGGTCTGGATGATGATAGCAGTTACTACGACATTTATCGCCTTTCGGCGGATGACATTTGGATAGGAGGCGAATTTGGAGTTTTGAAGCGACTTCGTGCCGATGGAAGCCTCGAAAACATTGTCATTCCGAATGATGGTTCCAACATTTTGAAGTTTTTACCACTGGGCGATTTCATGTATATATCGGCCGACCACGGCAATATTTATAAATACAACCTTAAAACAGGTAGTTGCACACGCACTTCATTCAAAGGCTTTGGTCACCGCTGCTTTTACGATCTGGCTTATGATAATCAGGGGCATTTAATTGTTTGCGGGGGAAGCTCGGGAATTGGTCGTGGTAAAAAAAGAATCCCGAATGGCTTCATTGCCCGCATTGATACTTCGCTTTCTCAGGAGCCCGAAATCTTATGGTCTAATACAGGAAAATTTGTCTGGGCCTTATCTCCAAATCCGGAAGGTGGTCTTTCTGCTGCTGTTTTTAACGGATTCAGTTCTCAGATTTACCACTGGGATTTAAAAGCCGGCTCAGAATGGCAGGCAGGTTCGAAGGTAAAGGGACTTGTGCATGCGCTTCAATTAATCGATGGCAAGCTTGCATACAGTGGTTGTCGTTCCATTCGGTATCACCGTACAGGAATATGGGGATACGATGGTGAACAAGCCAGCTACAGGCAAATAAAAGGTGCCGGAATAATTTGTAATCTTCTGAAAATAAACGGGGAGCTTTACGGCTTCAGCTCACAGGGTTATGTATATCGCCTGCCGGCGGAAAAGCCGGAACAGCATCTTTTTTCAACACACGATGGCTTCGCGTTGTACGAAGCGCTGCCAGACGGTAAAGATGGAATTCTACTGGTTGGACATGGCAAAAGTGCTTTTCTCCTCCGTCTGGAAGAAACCAATTGATTGTTGAGCTAAGGCGCTCAGGCAACAGCTTTACGAATTGCAGCAAAATTTCCATTTCGTGGTTAAAGATTCATTTCTAAATCTGATTGCTCAATACACAAGCGATGAAAATTTAATGAGTCGTTTGTGGATTGAAATTGAAAAACAGTATTCTGCCAAAGGCAGGAAGTATCATTCATTAAACCATATTGAAGCACTTGCCCGGGAATTAATGGAAGTTGAATCTGAACTCAGGAATCGCAATGCCATTTGGTTTGCACTGTTTTACCACGATTTCATTTACAATCCTTTAAAAAAGGACAATGAGCTGAAAAGTGCTCAATATGCGGCCCTAAGAATGAATCAGATTGGCGTTCCGGCTTTAACCACAAATGCTAGCGTAAATTTAATTCTGGCAACTCAGGCACATTCAAAAAGCAATGACGTTGATACGAATTACTTTACAGATGCAGATTTATCAATTCTCGGTCAAGAGCCTGAGATATACAGACAATACACAAAAGGCGTGAGAAAGGAATATTCAGTATTTCCGGACTTCATCTACAACCGGGGCAGAAAAAAGGTATTAATCCAATTCTTAGAAATGGAAAGGATATTTAAAACCCGACACTTTTCGGACAAATATGAAAGTCAGGCCAAACTTAATCTGAAAGCTGAGCTTGACACTCTTTGAGGAAAACCGTGAAAAGAATGCAGATATTTTGAATGAAAATAATCGTGTGTTCTGCAAAAGCCAGCCGGTAAAAAGGCATAAAAAAAGCAGCTAATCAGATTAGCTGCTTTTATAGTGGCATTTATAATGACCGTTAGAAAAACTTATAACGGTGGTCTTCTACCTTGGCAAGTTTAGTCAAAGCTGAGTTAACGTTACCGGCAGCCCGGTTGGAAAGAATCTGTTTGAGGTTCTTCTTCTGAGCATCCAGATCTTCCGGAACATTCGCTGGTGTTTCGTTATCCACAACAATGATAAAGCAAGCTGATTTACCCTTTATTGGGGACGAAATTTTTCCTTTTGCGAGTCCGAATGTTACTCCAACTACGTATGGTTCGTTAGATGCACCCGGAATGGCATACGTACTGAAATTGTAGTTTGCCTGTTCAACCGGAAGATTCAATGCCGAACCAATGGCATCCATATCGGATTTACCGGCAGCAGCTTTTTGCATTTCAGCAACGAATTCGGCTGCTTTTTTCTCACGTTTTGCAAGAGGCTCAATTGAAGCACGCAGCTGATCAAACGGAGGAAAACCTTTTTCTTTCACTCCCTTAAGCAGGGCGACTACATATTTACCATCCAGATCAAACACTTTGGATACTTCACCGATTTCTCTATCCGGATTGTATGACCATTGAGTAATTTCACGGCTGTTTCCAAGATCATTTACCTGACGATCAGATGCTTTCAGATTATCGTAAGAAACTACGTACAAATCACGATTCTTCGCTTCTGATTCAAAAGATTCAGCATCACGGGCATTAACGGCAAAATCATTTGCTTTTGCGTAATACTCGTCAATTGTTTTTCCGCTGGGCTCAATAGTGCGATCCAAATAAGAAACATTAGCTTTTCTGTTTGGAGCAGTTTTCTCCTGAATATTTATGAGGTGAGCTCCGTACTGGGTTTTAACCACGGTAAGGTCTCCAACTTTGCCATTGAAACAGGCATCGTTGAACTCCGGAACCATTTGTCCTTCGGTAAACCAACCCAAATCACCACC
>JAGQVC010000267.1 GCA_020438185.1 Bacteroidota bacterium | reverse complement strand
CATGCGTGACAGGCATGTATTCTAACCAGCTGAACTACCGAACCGTGATTCAGGGTTGGCAAAAGTAGCTGTTTTTTTGTTCGGCGCAACAAGGAATTGTAAAAAAATGGAAAAATAATGAATAGCGCTTGAAATACAGACTATTACATTCATGCGTTCTTGTGTATAAGTTTACCTAAAACAGGGGATTCACCCCTACCTGCCCTGCGGCAGGCTTAGTACTTTTGTTGAGCAAAGTTTGAATATGCAGCAATACCATCAATTACTGAGACACATTCTGGAAAACGGTGTCACTAAAAGTGACCGGACCGGCACAGGTACTATCAGCACATTTGGTTATCAGATGAGATTTAATCTTCAGGATGGATTTCCATTGGTTACGACCAAAAAAGTTCACCTGAGGTCAATTATTCATGAATTGCTCTGGTTTCTTAAAGGTGATACAAATATTAGTTACCTCAAGGAAAATGGTGTTAGTATATGGGATGAATGGGCCGACACTGACGGAAACCTCGGTCCCGTTTATGGCTATCAATGGCGTTCCTGGCCTTCGGCCGATGGGCGGCATATTGACCAGATTACTCAGGTTATCAATCAGATTAAAGCCAACCCCGATTCAAGAAGATTGCTTGTAAGTGCCTGGAATGTTGGGGAAATTGAGAACATGGCTCTTCCTCCCTGCCATACCTTCTTCCAGTTTTATGTATCAGAAGGTAAACTCAGTTGCCAGTTGTATCAGCGAAGTGCTGATTCATTTCTGGGTGTGCCATTCAATATTGCATCCTATGCCCTGCTAACCATGATGGTTGCACAGGTATGTAATCTTCAACCCGGAGAGTTCATCCATACTTTTGGCGACCTGCATATCTACACAAATCACCTGGAACAGGTTAACCTGCAGTTAAGCCGCGAACCGAGATCACTCCCTCAAATGATTATCAATCCGGAAGTGAAAGATATTTTTGGATTTAAATTCGAAGACTTTCAGTTGCAGAATTACGATCCGCATCCTTCCATAAAAGCAGCAGTTGCCGTATGATATCAATTATAGTTGCTACTTCGAAAAATAATGTGATTGGACACAACAATCAAATGCCCTGGCATTTGCCGGCAGACCTGAAATACTTCAAGCTCATAACTAATGGAAAGCCCATCATCATGGGCCGCAACACTTACGAATCGATAGGCCGGGTTTTACCTAACCGTAAAAATATAATTATTACGTCCAGGTCAAATTACACCATTCCGGGCGCGGTTGTTTGCCCCGATCTTGAATCGGCATTAAAAGAAGCCGGTAATGTGCCCGAAATAATGATTGTTGGGGGCGAGAATGTATACAAACAAATCCTTCCACGTGTTGGAAGAATTTACAGAACCCTTGTAAACATTGAAGCTGAAGGCGACCGTTTTTTTCCTGAAATTGAAACAAATTTGTGGCAACGCCAGCTATCGCTGGAACATGCTGCTGACGAGAAAAATCAAATCCCAATGACCTTTGAGGTTTGGGAAAAGAAACCCACAACCATTTAATTTAAAATATTTCGAAATGGTCTCCCGCAGCTCTGCGATTATCATAGAGCTCGCGATTTAATTTGTAAAGCATGGGAGCTTTTCCGCTTTCATCCCATGGAGTTAGCAGTTCGCCCGTTTCAACAATTACGTCTTGTGACAAAATCTTGCGTCGGAAATTCCTTTTATCCAATTCGTGACCGAGTGCGGCCTCATACATTTCCTGCAATTGTTTAAGCGTAAATTTTTCGGACAACATTTCGAATCCAGCCAGCTGAGTACTCAGTTTTGCAAGCAAACGCCGCTTGGCGGCCTGAACAATCTCATTATGATCAAAAGCCAGTTCAGGAACTGATTTTAAATCAATCCAGATAGACTCTGATTCCAGATTTCCTTGTTGTAGATTACATTCAGCAATATTAACGAAACTGTAATATCCAATGCTGATAACGCGACCCAGCGGATGCCTCGATTTATCGGTAAAAGCCCGGATTTGCTTTTTGTAAAAACGAGACGTTCCGGTGACTTCTTTAACAATTGTATCAACCCGTTCTTCAATTGAATCGTTTGGATATACCATGCCGGCAGGCAGCGCATAGAAACCTTTGTAAGGCTCTTTCTGTCGTTTTACCACCAATACTTTAATGGCTTTCTCGTCTACTCCGAATATTACACAGGTAACCGAAAAAGCAGAACGGAAGTAATAATTTAAATCTTCTGAAGGCGACAATATTGCATTATTCATTTTGACACCACTTAGATGTTTTTACACATCAACAATGCAAAGGTATAGATATTTTACCAATCAATAATGCAAACATATAATGGTTTTATTATTAAATAATAAAGCCATCCATATTACTACAAACCTATATTGGATTTGAAAATTTTAACCGCAATGGCGAGAAGAATTACACCAAAGAACTTACGTATTGCAAACAAGCCGTTTTTACCCAACTTTTGCTCAATAAATTTCAAAGATCGAAGCACCAGATAAACAGCAACCAGATTGATAAGAATTCCAATCAGAATGTTGTAAACTCCAAAATTTGCTCTCAGCGACATCACCGTAGTCAATGTTCCGGAACCTGCAATAATTGGAAATGCAATCGGAATTACTGAACCGGATCTTACTTCAGGATCAGGTCTGAAAAGCTCAATACCCAGAACCATTTCCAAACCAAGTACAAAAATTACAATTGAACCGGCCACTGCAAACGAAGCCAGATCAACACCCAAAGCGTCAAGAAACTGCTTTCCGAAAACAAGAAATGCAATCATTAAACCTCCTGAAGCAAGGGTAGCCTTGCCCGATTCAATTTCACCGATCTTACTTTTCATACTCAGCAAAACCGGCACCGCTCCCACAATATCAATAATCGCAAATAAGGTTAAGGTAACTGCAATTATTTCATCAAGACTTAAAATCATAATTAAATTTTGCAGCAAAACTACAATTCAAAATTCATAGCGTTTATCAAATAATTATGAATTAATTACAGGATATGAAAGCTGCTATGCTT
>JAGQVC010000266.1 GCA_020438185.1 Bacteroidota bacterium | reverse complement strand
CCATCCGCCTCCGGCGTGAGGTTTCATGTATGCCGGAAAGCCAATATGATTGAAAATTTCATCCCAGCTTAAAGGGAATTGAAGATTCCTGAACGAATCAGATGAAGTGTCAGCCGGACGCTCAACAGAAGGTAAAAGAACAGTTTTAGGAACCGGAACTCCTAACTGGACTGCCAGGGCATTGTTAAAAAATTTCTCATCGGCACTCCACCAGAATGGATTATTAATCACCGCTGTACCTGTAATTGCAGCATTTTTCAAATACGCACGATAAAATGGTACATCCTGAGATATGCGGTCAATAATAACTGCGTAATCTGTTGGTGCTGATTGGCTTACCATGTCAATCATTACGCGCTCTGCTGTAATGTCTTTAAGACCTTTTGAGTTGATTTTTTCAATAACAGCTTCAGGAAATGATGATTCCATGCCGTGAAGGATTCCGATCTTCTTCATGTTGAATGTATTGGGGTTGTTTGTATTGGACTTTATTGAGGGATTGAATTTAACAAATCAGTTCTGATCAGCGTTGTTGATTGAATTACATGAGATTAACAAATCTTTAAAGAATCAACAATTTGGTGTGTTCAATTGCCAGTTTGATATTTATTCATTGCGATATAAACAACAAATCGGGCGCAAAGATAATAATATTAATAATACACAAAACCTGTTGATACATTCTTATAAACATCTTTCAATTTTTATTGTGAAAAATGCAGATTTGCAATTCGATGATAGAAGCAGTGCAGCAAAAGCATCCGGTTTTGAATGAATCTATCAGCCCGAGGGGCTGGAACAGATTAAAAATTGAAGGAATAAGGTCGCCGGAATTAAACAGAATTGTTGACGTGGAAGTATTTACGCCACCGGGGTATAATTCAGAAACAACTTCACTCCCATTGTTGCTTCTAAACGACGGGCAGGATAGCGAACCTATGCAATTGCTTTCTATTTTAAACGATCTGAGCGAATCTGGAGAAATTGCGCCATTTATAGTTGCCGGTGTATTTTGCGGGGATCGTTTGCAGGAATATGGGGTTTCGGGAAAGCCTGATTATAAAAAGAGAGGAGCCTCCGCCGCAAAATATGCTCATTTCATTACTGAGCATTTGTTTCCAGCACTGGAACACAAGTTTGGCATTAAAAAGAATCATCCCGGCAATGCAATTGCCGGATATAGCCTTGGGGGATTGTCGGCTTTCGATATGGCCTGGAATCATCCTAAAATTTTTCCGCGGGTTGCTGCCTTTTCCGGTTCATTTTGGTGGCGGCGCAAAGCGCTGGATAAAGGCTATACAGAAGCTGACCGCATTATGCACCGGGTTTTACGCAAGAGTAAACTGAGGCCCGGCATGAAATTCTGGTTTATGGCCGGAACGGCAGAAGAAACGGCCGACCGTAATAACAATGGAATTATTGATACCATTGACGATACACTAGATTTGATTGCGGAATTGGTAACATTGGGATATAAACCATATTACGATATACACTACCACGAAGTGAAGGGAGGCGAGCATAACGTTCCAACCTGGGGTAAAGCAATGCCGTACTTTTTGAAGTGGGCCTTCGGCCGAAAAGACTAGACTTCCATCTTTGGTTAACGATACTTAATCCAACCCCTTAAATAATATTAAATTAAATTATTAAATAATCAATATCATATCAATGAATATCAATATCTTACACTTCAACAATCCTATTCAATATTGTTAATCCTGCATTCAAGGCAGCATCAATCCCTTCAATATTTTTACCGCCTGCCGTTGCGAAGAAAGGCTGACCTCCTCCTCCTCCCTGAATGTGCGAAGAAACCTCACGTATTAAAGAAACAGCATTAAATCCGGCCTGTACGGCCTGATCTCCTGCTGCTGCAGCAAGCATCGGCTTTTCGTTATTTAAGTGTGCAAGCAGCATAATCAAATTGGGAAACTGCTGTTTTAGTTCGAAACAAATCGTTTTAACCAGATCAGGATTATCCAGCTCTACCTTTGAAATCAGATAAGACAAGCCACTAGTACCTGATTTTATTTGGTTTACGAGTCTTTGTTTTTCCGCAACTGCCTTTTCTTTCATCAGCTGCTCTATCTTCTTGCGGAGCTGTGAATTCTCATCCTGCAAAGCAGAAACACCCGAAACAGGATCTTTACCTGTGCGCAGCATTTGACGGATGGTATTCACTGTATCAATCTCCGAACGGATATATTCTGATGATGCGTTACCGGTAACAGCCTCGATTCGTCTTACACCGGCTGCAACGGCCGATTCGGAAATAATTTTAAAGTAACCGATGGATCCTGTTGCCGGAACGTGAGTACCACCGCATAACTCTATTGAGTATTTGGGATCGAAAGTGACCACTCTTACTACATCACCATACTTCTCGCCGAATAATGCCATTGCTCCAAGCTGCATTGCTTCGTTAACAGGCATTTCCTGGATTGAAGACTGAATATTTTCCAGAATCCGGGCATTTACAATGTTTTCAATGGTTTTTAGATCCTCTGCTTCAACCCTTGAGTAATGAGAAAAGTCAAATCTCAAATAATCAGGAGCTACCAGCGAACCTTTTTGTTCAACGTGATTTCCAAGAACGGTGCGCAAAGCAGCATGCAGCAAGTGCGTGGCACTGTGATTCGCCATTATGTCTTTCCTTCTTTGCAAATCCACTTTAGCTTTAAAAGAAGCATGCGGATTGTCAGGCAACTTGTCCGCAAAGTGAATATTCAGCCCGTGTTCCTTTCTGGTATCCAGTATTTTAATCTCTTCTGTTTCTGAAACTAAAACTCCCGTATCGCCTACCTGTCCGCCGCTTTCGGCATAAAACGGACTTAGATTAAACACCAGATGAATCTGTTTCCTGCCTTTCGCTGAAACCTCCCGATACTTCACAATTTTAACATCAGCTTCTGTTCTGGTATAACCAACAAACTCCTGACGATCGTCTTCGGCAAGCACCACCCAGTCGCCGGCGGCGATTGCAGTGCTCGATCTTGATCTTTCTTTCTGCAACGCCAGTTCACTGTCAAAGC
>JAGQVC010000265.1 GCA_020438185.1 Bacteroidota bacterium | reverse complement strand
CTTCTTCTAAAAAACGATTGTCGTTGCAGTTGTACTGCGCATGTGCAGAACTGACACATAAGAGTAGAAGAGCTGGTATTAGTGTCAGTATTTTGTTCATATACTGCTGGTTAGAGTGCGTTTTCAGGCATATTTACAGCAACAACTTCCCTTATTTCCGGCACTGCGTGCCTGATAGCTTCGGCTACACCGGCCTGCAGGGTCATTGTGCTCATCGAGCAGGAGCTGCACGCACCATGTAATTTAACCCGGGCCACCAGATCATCGGTAATATCGTCAACGGTAATATTTCCGCCATCTGCTTCCAGATAAGGCCGGATGGAATCAATGGCAGATTCTACTTTCTTAATTAATTCCGATTTGTGCTCGTGCTGCATAGTTATAAGAGCTGCTAATATACAATTATCTGTTAGTCTGAATTATCCGCATGTCAGGACAAAGCCGCGGCAGCTTTTTGTTCGGCGTTTCGTATTGCAACCTGCTGCGCAACATTCTTGGCCAGCTCCAGAAAGGTTTTCGAAAGCACCGTGTTTTCCTGTAATCCAGCCGGCCGGCCGGAATCGCCCGCTTCGCGGATTCCCTGCACAAGCGGAATCTGACCCAAAAGAGGGACCCCTTGTTTCTCGGCCAGTTTTTTACCGCCGTCCATTCCAAACAGGTAATACTTATTATCGGGAAGCTCTGCGGGCGTGAACCACGACATGTTTTCGACGATTCCCAAAACCGGCACGTTGATGTTTGGCATCCTGAACATGGAAACGCCTTTTTCAGCATCGGCAAGTGCAACATTTTGCGGCGTGGTTACTACAATGGCACCAGTTAGCGGAATGCTTCCAACCAATGTAAGGTGTATATCGCCCGTTCCGGGCGGAAGATCAATAATCAGGTAATCCAGTTCTCCCCAGGCAGCATCAGTAAATAACTGAGTTAGTGCTTTTGAGGCCATCGGACCTCTCCAAACAATTGCCTGTGAAGTATCTGC
Organism: Bacteroidota bacterium; assembly: GCA_020438185.1. GTDB lineage: Bacteria > Bacteroidota > Bacteroidia > M30B66 > M30B66 > M30B66. Next base: position 2,061 of record JAGQVC010000265.1, on the reverse strand, counting down.
GAAGAATCCAATCGACATTAGTTTGATGCCGTAGCTTTCAACGGGAATCATTTTCTGGGTTCCGTCAACCATTCCAATCCGGGGTTTTTCTCCCACAACATCGAACATAATCGGAACCGAGGGACCGTAAATATCGGCATCAATCAAACCCACTTTGGCCCCCAGGTCGGCCAGCGAAACCGCCAGGTTGGCGGCAATAGTTGATTTACCCACACCTCCTTTGCCGGAAGCAACAGCAATAATATTTTTTACCTGAGGTAACAAGGATTGATTCTCCTGTCTTTTTGAAGTCACCCGGGCGGTCATATTGATGTTAATTTCTGCCTCCTTGTCAACAAAATGCACGATAGCATTCACGCAGGCATTGTGAATCAGGTCCTTGAGCGGACATGCAGGTGTTGTAAGTACGACTGTGAAGCTCACTTTTTTTCCTTCAATCTGAACATCTTCAATCATATTCAGGGTAACCAGATCTTTTTTCAAATCCGGCTCTATCACATGGCTTAAGGCTTCAAGTACTTGTTCTTTGGTAATCATAATTAGTTGGTATGTTGAGGTAAACAACGCATCGGGCCGGGTGTTCAGGAATCCAGCAATTGATCAATAAAATCCGGTCTTTCGTCGTTCAGAATTTTCTTAACGGCAGGCGCCATCCACGATGCGGAGGATTGGGCGGGCTGAGCAAAAACAGAATCGCTTTGCAGGTTTTTATTTCCGGCCGACAGGCCGAAATGATTGAGTAACATAACAAACAATCCGCTGAAAGCGAAAAGTTTAAACGCCCCAAACAAACCCCCGCCAATTTTATCGAATATGCCCAGCATTAAAATTTTGAGTGTTTTTGAAAGCGCTTTGCCGCCCATGTAGAAACCGATGTAAACCAGCACAAACACTGCGAAAAAAGCCAGATAGGGCAAGAAATCTCCCTCGAGGCTTGTATTGCCCCGCAGCCAGTCTTCCATAACCGAATGGCCTTTAACAGCCAGCCAGACGCCTGCAACAAGCCCAATCAGGGTTGCCAGTTCCATTACAAGGCCCTTTCTGAAACCATTGATAAACCCGATTATCATCATTGCAAGGAGTACCCAGTCAAGTGAATTGAGTTGATCCATCAGGGGTTTTGAAACTTTTCTATTCTCAATCCTATTTCCGAAATGCCTTTAAGCTGAGGTTCGCGCATGGCCTGTTCGAACGAAAAGCGGTACATGCCTTTGAGCGGAAACCGCAGATTTTGCTTAAACATAATGCTGTTGTCGCGCAGTGAGCCAGCTCCGCTGCCTTTCCATTTTCCGTCCGGCTCCTGAAGAATAAATTCCATGGTATCTCTTGCAGCCTCTCCGTTCGGAAACTCCGTTTTGAGGAAAACATACAGGTTGCTGAAAGCAAAATCTTCTGTATGCCTGATGTTCATGTAAAAATTACAGGCCTGCAAGGTGTCATCAACCTGATAGTTAAACGATTTGACATCGTTTTGAGCCCAGCTCATGTTATCGATACTGCTGTTTTCGTCGAACAGAAGGTTGTTATCGCAGGATGCTAAAAACAACAGGAGAAACGGAACGATTAATTTATTCATTATTTCCCTTTGGAGGTGAACCCGGACGATTGCGGTTACGGTTTTTACGATTTGGTGGCCGGTTGCCTTTTTCACGATTCGGATTTCCCTGTTTGGGAGTTGTTGCAGCCTGAACCACATTCCCTTCGGGTTTGCCACCACTGCGGCTTTTCTTTTTCTTCTTGCGTTTCAGGTTATCGAATCGCGTGAGCGAATCCTGACCTACAACGTTTTCATAATCAGGTTGTTTTACTGTTTTTACAACCTCTTTTTCAGAAACCAGCGCTTCGGGTTTTTCGCCTGCCTGATTTTTAGAAATGATGTAACGAACCCGGTCGGTACCTATAGCAATAAAATTTCCGGGGTCATCAGTATAGCTGTAATACATGAGACCCTTAATAATATCTGTTTTCTGATGAAAAGCTATGCCTCTTTGTGTCTCGAGTTTCGGTGTGCCTTCCGGAAATTCTTTCAGCGCATCAACATACGAATCGAGCTCATAATTG
>JAGQVC010000264.1 GCA_020438185.1 Bacteroidota bacterium | reverse complement strand
ATGAAAGAAGCCATTGATGCATTGAACCGTTTCCTTTCAGCAGTGTTTTTCCCATGATTCCTTAATTTGGCCGAATGAAGTACCCTAAACTTTTTCTATTCTTAATTTGCGTAAGCACATTTTCAAATCATACTTATTCTCAAACTCCGGGCGATATTCTTTTGAATATGAAGAAGTTCCAGGCTTGCGCCCGTGTGCTTTACGTTGCAGCACATCCCGATGACGAAAACACCCGGCTCATTTCTTACCTCGAGAATTCCCGTTATTATCAAACTGCTTATTTGTCGCTTACCCGTGGCGACGGCGGACAAAATTTAATTGGCAACGAACAAAGCGAAGAGCTTGGGTTGATTCGAACTCAGGAATTGCTTGCCGCAAGGCGTGAAGACGGCGGTGAACAGTTTTTTACCCGCGCTTACGATTTCGGATATTCCAAAAATCCGGAAGAAACATTTTCAATCTGGAATCACGACGAAATTCTTTCGGATGTGGTGTTCGTAATCCGGAAATTCCGTCCTGACATAATAATAACGCGTTTTCCAACCAATGGCGACGGTGGTCACGGACATCATACCGCCTCCGCAATCCTGGCTGCCGAAGCTTTCAGGGCTGCAGCCGACCCGGCAAAATTCCCGGAACAATTAAAACTGGTTTCGGTTTGGCAAGCCAAACGACTGTTCTGGAACAATTTTGCCCGCTGGAGAAATCCCGTTGCAGATATGTCGGGCAGCCTGCCTCTCGAAATCAACGATTATGTTCCCCAACGCGGACTTTCCGTTGGCGAAATTGCTGCGAACAGCCGCAGCTGCCACCGCTCCCAGGGATTTGGAACCGCTCCGCAGTATGGTTCTATTATGGAGTATTTTGATTTACTCGACGGGACTCCCGCGAAAACAGAAATCTTTGAAAATATTCCGGCTGACTGGAAAAAATACAATGCATCAACGGAATTTTCATCAAAAATTGAATCGGCCATTCAGTCCTTCAATCCGCAAAGGCCCGCTGCAAGCATTCCGGCTTTGCTTGAAATTCACAATGAGCTTTATGCTATAAATGATTTTCCGGAAAAGGGGGAAAAGCTTCAATTACTAAATCAAATAATTGCATCTTGTGCCGGCTTGCATTTGCAGCTTAATTCAAATAAGGAAACGCTAATTCCCGGCGAGGATGCTGAATTTACAATGCTTGCTATTTCAAGAAATACTGAAGGGAAAATAAAGGCATTAAATATTAATGGTGCAAATATTCTGGACAAATCATTTGATTTAAAATCAAATAAATTAGTTGAGAATAAATTCAATTTTCATGTTCCTGATAATGCAGCTTTTACTAATCCTTACTGGCTTGAGAAGCCGCATGGAAAAGGAAGCTTTACCATAACAGATCTGGCTAAAACCGGTCAACCGGATGTAGATCCGGCATTTACTGCAGATGCCGAAATAGAGTTCGGAAAAACTCTTATCCATATTCAATTTCCTGTTCTTTATCGCAAAGTGGACCCTTCCCGTGGCGAATTAAGTCATCCACTCACCATTCAGCCTGCCATACAGGCCAAAACCAATGTCGATGTATTGGTTTTATCCGGTGCAGATAAGCGGGAACTGGTTGTTGAAATTAGTGGTCCCGGCTCCGCCGGAGGAAAGATATATCCGGAATTGCCGGCATCTGTTTTTACCTGCGAACCACAGTTTTACGATTTAAATGATGAAGAACCCTTCAGAACACTTAAATTTAATTTGAGTATTTCGCCAAACCGTATGTTTAAACCGGATAGCGCCTATACGGTTAATCTGATATACGAACGGGACGGTAAAAAGGAATTTTTGCAAGCATTAACTCAAATTAAATACGATCACATTCCCGATCAAACCTGGATTAAACCGGCTTCCATAAAATTGGTGCATTTAAACATGAAGAGAGTGGTTCAGAATATTGCCTACATCGAAGGTGCAGGCGATAAGGTGGCCGATTGTCTCACTAACGCAGGTTACAATGTCAGCATGCTGAAGAATGATGAAATTCGTGCTGAAAATCTTCAGAAATACGATGCTGTGGTTATTGGAATCAGAGCGTTTAACACGCGCACCGACATTCCCGTAATTATGCCTGAATTATTGAAATACACCGAAAATGGCGGGACATTTATTGTACAGTACAATACGAAAAACTGGCTAAGCGATGTCGCACTCGATCCGGGGCCATATACCTTAAGCATTTCCAGAGATCGTGTAACTGAAGAAGATGCAAAGATTAACTTTTTAGCACCAGATCATCCGGTTTTAAATGTTCCCAATAAAATTACCGGCGCCGATTTTCAGGGTTGGGTGCAGGAAAGGGGACTTTATTTTCCCGATAAATGGGATGAAAAATACACTGCACTATTATCGGCGGCCGATCCCGGCGAAAAGCCCTCTTCCGGAATTTTGCTGGCAGCTGAATACGGAAAAGGTCATTTTATTTACACAGGAATTTCATTTTTCAGGGAGCTTCCTGCCGGTGTTCCCGGAGCGTATCGCTTATTTGCAAATATGTTAGCTTTTGGTCATGCAGAACTCCGGTAAAAACAGCGAAAAACCACCTTTTGGTAAAAGCTGGAATTTTGCCTATGCCATGGTAATTCTCGCATTAATCCTGCAAATTTTGTTTTTCTGGTTTTTTACTAAAACATTTTCATGAGCACAGCCGACTGGATAGTTCTTGTGCTAACCCTTTCAGGGATAATTGCTTACGGACTGTATCGGAGTCGCGCAAGTAAGGATCTTGACGGTTATTTCAGAAGTAACCGAAATATGCCCTGGTACCTGGTTTTACTCAGTATTATGGGAACTCAGGCAAGTGCCATTACATTTTTGTCGGCACCCGGACAGGCTTACACCGACGGGATGCGCTTTGTTCAGTATTATTTCGGGCTTCCCATCGCAATGGTAATTATAGCAGCTGTTTTCGTTCCGGTTTTTAGCCGGCTAAACGTCTATACAGCATACGAGTATCTCGAACATCGTTTTGATGTTAAAACCAGAACATTAACGGCTTTCTTGTTTCT
>JAGQVC010000263.1 GCA_020438185.1 Bacteroidota bacterium | reverse complement strand
GCCTGGTTTCGGCAGGTGATGACCGCAGAATTATTGTTTGGGATATAAAGGAATTACTTTGATAAAATAACAAATTCGGTACGGCGGTTTTTGGCCCGGCCCGATTCAGAATTATTTGATGCTACCGGTTTATTCATACCGAAGCCTTTTGAATCAAGTCTGGAAGCAGAAATACCCTGTTCGGTAAGAAACTGCTTAACCGCAGCCGAACGCTCAACAGATAATTTCATATTCGAAGCAGCATCACCAACATTATCGGTATGGCCCTGAATGGAAACTTTAACCCCCGGATTATCCTTTAAAAACAAAGCAAATTCCTGAATAATATTTCGACTTTGTTCATTTAATTCAGCTGAATTCGTTTCAAAATTAATGTTGTTAATTTTATATGCTTTACCCACTTTAATTTCTTCAACCTTCACATCATTTTCGATCGGCTTCGCCGTAATGCTGCTGTCGGCTGTTGCGAAATAACTGCTTGTAAATGCTTTGCCGGGTTGCTTTACGGTTAAAATATGATCATCGTTAAATGCTACAACGGCAACATATTTACCCGTAAGCGAGTCCACATCGATAGTGGTAACTTCCTGAGTTTTTGTGTTTTTAATTTCCACTTTTGCATCGGTGGCAACCTGATTACTTTCATCTCGAATTTCGCCGGTCAGGAAAAGTACCCGCTCCGGTCGCGCTTCCTTGTAAAGCCCGAAATAATAAACATCCCAGCCACCAACACCTTTTAATTTATCGGATGCAAAATATCCGGTTTTGCCATCTGTACTCACAAAAAAGCCCAGATCATCCTTTTCTGAATTAATCGGGTAACCAATATTTTTTGGAGTTGCCCATTTATCGTCATCTCCCAGTTTTGAAAAATAAATATCGTATCCTCCAAAACTGGTATGGCCGGTTGATGAAAAATAAAGTGTTTTACCGTCGCTGTGAAAAAAGGGTGATTTTTCGTTTTCGGAAGTATTTATGGTTGGGCCCAGATTAATCGGCTTACTCCATGTGCCATTTTTTTCACGCACCGATTTCCAAATATCTATCTGCCCCATTCCGCCTTCCCGGTTACTCGCAAAATAAAGTGTTTTACCATCTGACGAAAGCGATGGCTGAGACTCCCAGGTATTTTTACCATTTATTTCCGGACCGGCATTTTTTATTTCAGACCATTTTCCATTGCTGAAGACCGAATACCAGATATCGCAATTAAGCAATTCGGCACCTTCGTCACGACAAATGGTAAAAAACATGTATTTGTTATCGGCCGACAGGCTGGCACCGCCTTCATTGTTATTTTTATTAAAAGGTTCCGGCATGGCTTCACCTTCGGTGAATGTATTCTCGCCGGTAACCGGTGCAAATGAGAAACGTTCAATCGGTTTGGTTTCAACATTAATCCCACCTGTAAACTTTTCCTTTTCAAAGGTCCGTCTCGTAAAGTAAGCGCGCTTATTATCCGGGGTTATAATCGGCAAATACTCATCAGCTCCGCTGGATATTTTTGAAAGCGGCTTTGGACTAAAAGGCACCGGGTTGGTGTAACCGTCAATGTAAAATTGAGAAGCTTTAAGTTGTTCCCGGGCTTCGCTTTGATCCTCCTCAGAACCTTTTCCCGTTTTCAGGAATTTAACCAGGTGCTCTTTCGCTTCCTTGTAGCGTTTATCGCCAAATTCAATGCTACCCAGCCTAAAGTACACCATCCCGTCAAGTTCAGGACATAACTCAACTGCCCGCAGGTAATACTTTTCGGCCTGGTCGGCCTTTTTTGAACGAAAGTTTAAATCACCCAGAACCAGATTGGCCTGTGCGTAATCCGGATCAAGATCCAAAGCCTCCAGCAAAAGTGATTTAGCCTCCGATTTACTGCTGCGGGCAACATCCAATGCCTTTTCGTAAAGCTTTCTTGCCTTCTTAACAGAAGAATGCGGACAATCGCCTTCTTCCTGAGCGAAAACCGGATTGATTAATACACAAAAAAGTATTGCCAGAGCTTTGAAGCGCATGAATACCAGATTATTTAAAAATATTATTTAGTTTCTTTTTTGCTTCTTCTTCAGCTTTCTTTTTAGCCTTTTCGGCTTCTTCTTTTGCTTTACGCTCAGCTTCGGCTTTGGCCTTATCTGCTTCGGCCTGCAGACGGGCTTTTTCAGCATTTGCCTTGTCTTCAGCCTCCTTTTTCAATCGGTCAGCTTCTTCTTTTGCCTTATTCTCCAATTCCTGCTTGCGCTTCTCAGCTTCTTCTTTCAATTTGGCTTCTGCCTGCGCTTTTAAATCATCCATTGCGTTACCTGCAGCAGATTTTATATCCGTGCTTACTTTCGGGTCGGTAAACGTACCGGTAATAAGCACTGTAACAGGAATTGTTTCACCCGGATTAACATTAACACCCGCTTTTCCTGCCCGGGAAACCATATCATTAAGAACGGAATTGGCAGCGCCGCCAAATTCCGATCTCGGAATATCGAGGTTGATTGCATACCTTATGTTGCCATCCAGTTTGTTTGTGCCGGCAATTTCGGCAGGCACGTTTCCGATTTTTGTTTTGAAAGGCTTAACTGCAACCTCGCCGTTTACAATGGTAAACTCTGCCTTAACCGGTTCCATTTTCCATTTTTCCAGTTTCTTCATTTTTAAGGCACCTGCAACTTTTTTAATCATTTCAAAGCCTTCAATTTCCAAAACTGAAGTGCTTAACTGACCACCTCCGTTAACTGTGTTCATAACAGGATTGAAGGCCTTATCGGCCTTACAGGAAAATCTGAAATTACTAATTGAAGCGGTTCCCTTTGTATTATTGGCTATGGGCGCCAGTTGTTTCAGGGTGTTAAATGTTTTTGCCGTTTGACGAATGTCCAGGTCTTTCATGTTAAAATTCATGGCTACAGACGGACCGCTTTCTTCGCGTGTATCGTAAGTTCCGCCCATACCAATGAGACCGCCGAGTGTTTTCATTTCTACTCCGTTCATTTCAACCTTACCGCCACGAACCTGCATACGGCCTTTCACATCGCTCAGGTCCATGTTGTCGTAATGAATTTTAACAA
>JAGQVC010000262.1:1658-3055 GCA_020438185.1 Bacteroidota bacterium | reverse complement strand
ATTTATCCAACGCAACAGTAGATAATTCAGAAGTGAAATCAATCTGCTGTTTTTTCAGGGCTAGCACCACCGGTTCCATATCGCGGATAATTCTGAAAATAATTTTTTCAGGCAGCGCCTTTTCTTTTTCATTTCCAGCCTTCGGCTGATTTATTTTCTCTTTTCGACTTAGAGTAATGTAACTTCCTTTTTGCCAGTCGCTAACCCGGTAAGGGCCGAGTCCGTTCATTTTTGAAGGCACATGACCGTTTTCGGCTGAATTAAATGCCGTGCAAAATGAATTAATTCTGGCCGCATATTCTTCAGAAATTTCTTCATTCCGAAGCGCTTCAAAGGTTGTTTCACGCAATAAATGCTGAGCATCGTGAAAATTCTCCTGCAATACAATTACCTCGCTCAATAATAGCAGATTGTCGAAGTAGCGTTCTTTAAGATGAATGACAAAATGAGTGGAATCCTCAATTTCGATTTTTTCAAGATTACTAAGGAATGACTTGCCTTCCGGGTTATTTACACAGGGGCAAATCATCGTTTTAAACGTAAACAGAATGTCATTCAGCGAAAGTAAATCGCCATTGTCCCAGAATAAATCGCTTCTTATTTCACAGCGATACGACATGCTGTCGTCAAGTATTTCCGGCAAACTGTTCAGTGCTTCCGGCACAAAATCTCCGCTTGCCAGATCCAGTGTTACAAGTCTTTTCTGGGTACACTGAAATATGTTGGAGGTGTATGCATTGTGATCGTTGGTGAGATGCAATCCGGCCGGTTCGGCCAGAAAATGTACAATTACCGAATTCTGACTCAGGTCGCGCCTGGGAGTGCATGAAAACACGGAAAAAAGTACCAAAACCGATAAAATCAAACGCAACATGGAGCAAAAGTAGGGAAAAAGAAACGCCTTGAATTGTGCGTTAGGCTGAACTAAAAGTTAATTGATTCGCAATTCCTTCCTGCAGAAGGCAGAAACGAAGCGATTAAACCCCAAAATTTACAATTAATCCGGATTAATTCAATCAATCATTTCAAAGCCGCAATAGGGCACAAGCACTTCCGGGATTTTTATTCCATCAGGTGTTTGATGATTTTCAAGCAACGCTGCTACAATGCGCGGCAATGCAAGGGCAGAGCCGTTGAGCGTATGGGCTAAACGTGGTTTCTGGTCTCCTTCCTTAAAGCGAAGCTTTAAGCGATTGCTCTGAAAAGCTTCAAAATTCGAAGTTGAACTCACTTCAAGCCATTTTTCCTGCGCAGCAGAATAAACTTCCATGTCGTAAGTAAATGCTGAAGCAAATCCCATATCGCCACCACATAGCTGCAACACCCGGTAATGAAGTCCCAACTCTTTAAGCAAACCGGTAACGTGAGCACGCATTTCCTCAAGAATTTCGTAACTC
>JAGQVC010000262.1:0-1648 GCA_020438185.1 Bacteroidota bacterium | reverse complement strand
ACACCCGGTAATGAAGTCCCAACTCTTTAAGCAAACCGGTAACGTGAGCACGCATTTCCTCAAGAATTTCGTAACTCTTATCAGGATGGGCAATTTGAACAATTTCCACTTTATCAAACTGATGCAATCTGTTTAAGCCGCGGACATCCTTTCCGTATGAACCTGCTTCTCTGCGAAAGCAGGGCGTATAACCACATGATTTTACCGGAAGTTCTTCCGCTTTCAGAATTACATCCCTGAAAATATTGGTAATCGGGACCTCTGCAGTTGGAATCATGTAATAATCATCGGCAGGCATATAGTACATCTGCCCTTCTTTGTCGGGCAGCTGTCCGGTACCATAACCCGAAGCTTCGTTCACCATCAGCGGGGCTTGATATTCCATATAACCCGCAGCAACGGCACGCTCCAGAAAAAAGTTAATTAATGCACGCTGAAGTCTGGCACCTTTTCCTTTGTAAAAAGGGAAACCGGCTCCGGTAACCTTAACACCAAGTTCAAAATCAATTATATCATACTTCTTAGCCAAATCCCAGTGTGGCATGGCTCCTTCATGAAGCACTGCAACACTTCCATGTTCCTCTACTACCGTATTGTCGGTTGCGCCTGCGCCAAAGGTTATTTTACCGGCCGGCACATTCGGAATTGTGTAAAGCAGATTGCGAATTTCAGTTTCCGCATCGCTTAGCTGCTTTTCGAGTTCTTTCGATTCATCCTTTATTGTTGCCGTTTCTGCCTTAAGTTCATTGGCTTCGGCTGCTTTACCCGACTTAAAAAGCTCTCCGATTTCTCTCGCAATCTGGTTGGCTCTTGCAAGCTTACCGTCAAGCTCAGCCTGAACAGCTTTGCGCTGATCATCTAAAGCAATAATTCGGTCAACGGCTGCTGCTGCATCCAGATTGTTACGTTTTTTCAAACCATTCAGGGCATCTTCCCTGTTATCTCTGAGGTAATTAACTAAGAGCATAGCGAGTAAAAAATTTTCGCGGCAAATTTAAGGTTTGCAACGAATCTCATTTACTTTTTTCGAACGAGTTTGTAGCTTCGTTGCCTTATTTGTTTCAGGTGCGCCAGATTTTTCTCCTTTTTGTTTGTTTTATTCTGTCCTTTCAGGCATTACAGGCCCAGACCGCCTGCGGAATTCAATTTACCGATCCCGGCGGAGCCGGTGAAAATTATTTGCCGGGCATTTTTGAGACAGACACCTTATTCGCTGAAATGAATCAGCAACTTTCGATAGATTTTACAGAATGGGGCATTGGAGAAAATGATACTCTTTGGCTCTTTGATCCTTATTTTTATAGTCAAACAGTAATCGCACTTACTCAGTCATCAGCGCCTGTTAGTTTTACTTCCTATTCATCTCAAATTGGATGGATTTTTAATGCAACAGGTACCGAAGGTGGAACAGGCTGGATTGCAGACATATCGTGTAATGAATTTCTTGCCGCTGAACTTCAGATAGATACACTTTGTGCCGGTTTTGAGGGCTTTGTGCCCTGGATGCTTAACGCCCCTTTTTCTGATACAACCTGGGTAATAGCACAACTTTCAGCTGATGAAGAATTTCTTGAAGAAATTATTGCTCTGGGTGAAAATCAGGTTACTTCAGACAGCTTTTATCTTCAGCTTGGAACATCCTTCGAAG
>JAGQVC010000261.1 GCA_020438185.1 Bacteroidota bacterium | reverse complement strand
GCAAATAAAATGGCTGGAAAAAACAATCTCTGTTTGTATAAAATTACAATGGTGGTAAAAAATAAAATCCAAAAACCCTCGAACTGCATGAGTGCAGAAATAAAAAAGCGTTGTTCTATCTGATTAAAAAGTAATTCAGAACCCACTTCATTTGCAGGATCCATGTAATTCGTGCCCAGGTCGTAATTGCCTGTTAAATACATTCTTAATGCAATGGCAAAAGGAATAGATAATGCCGGAATTAAGCTTCCGAAATTTAATTTATGTGGTTTGCTTTCTTGTTCATTTCCATAATTCTCGATTACAAATAAACTAATGCATGTTATTGCAGCCAGAATATACCCACGTTCGTCGGACCAGATTACCGCAAACAAACTAATTAACTGAATAAGCCTGAAGCGGGTAAATATAGCCAGCAGTGCAAAAAAGAATGGCCAGGCATCGAGGTGACCGGCTATATCAACAAATGCACATTTACCTGCAAAAATAAAGGCAAAAGAAGCCGCAAAAAGAAATGAATAAAGCCTGTTTGCTGTTATTCTGTCAATTATTGATAAAAAGAAAAAAATGGAGAAAAAGCCAAGTATGAATTGAATTAAATAAATTCCCCAGGGACCGGTATGCAGCACTTTTGCAATTGCCGGAACGGTTAATCTTAATTTCTTTTTCGCAGCGTGGGAAGCTGCCGGAATATCTTTAAGCGGATCGGTTAAATCGCTGCTTTTACGCATTATAACTGTCCAGAGACCCGAATCCGAGTGAATGTATTCATTCATCATGTGAATTCTCGGGCTCGCCAGTAAAACGGTAATTATTCCAATCAGCAGTGCGGATTTAAGTTTCCAGTTATTCGGAAGCAGAAAAGGGGAGAGGTATTTTTCGAAATATGCAATTAGCGATTGATCCATTCAGGCTCAGATTATTAATTGTATTAAATCAGCATTTAAATGGAAAAATTTCACATTTAAATATTGCTTCAAAAACCGGAAGCCAATTTAGGGATATTTAGTTGCGGATTGCCTAATTCCCCTTGAAAAGACTCATTTGATTGTCGTCATCTTCAATATCAATCTGAAGGCCCGGCTCATCCGGACTGCCTTTTTCTTCGGGTGTTTCAGGCTCAGGTTCGTCTTCCTCTTCAGGTTCGGGGAGCGATTCCAGAGCAACAATTTTCTTTGGAGCGTGATTCGCAAGCTTCTTACCTTTTGCTTTAAATCCCTTAACTCCAATGAATTCTTCCAGGTTTATTTCCTGCGAAGGCCTGTCTAATTTACCCATTTTACTAAACTCCAGCTGCACACGCGGGTAGGTGTCAAGACTCACAAATTCCAGCTTCGAATCGGGATGCTCGGTAATAAATGAAGTTTTCTTATCGCCACCTTCAACCAGAAAGCGCTTCACCATGTGTTGTTTAGCTTCCCCGTCGAAATAAATTGCAGAGATTACTTTCCGTGGTCTGAATTTACTGATATAAATCAGGTCTTCATCAAAATGTGTTGTCGGATCCGGCTCATACAAACGATATGTGCCGCTTTGCATGATCGTGAGGATTTTGTCTCCTGCGCCAAATGACCCCAACAATTCTCCGCGGCCATCAGGATTAATGCGTTTTACGGCTTCGTCCCACCAGATTTGTCTGGCCGAAAGTGTGGACTGACCTTTTTCCTTAAGCACAATCCTCCGGATTGGAATTTTACTCAAAATATTACCGCCGGCGCCTCGTCCTTTAATACCCAGAGTGGCAAAATCGAATTCAAAACTGGTTTTCTTCAATTTCGGACGTGGCTTCAGGAATATTTGCAATGTTTCACTTTCGCCATTTGGATTGGCACTCAGGTAAATTACCCGGCTGCCCTTGCTGCCTTTGGTGAGGTCATACTCCTTATCGCGGATTACCCCGGAAATGGCAAAGCGTTTCACATAATAAGGACCTGTTTTGCCATCCTGATACACCATATTATAAATGGTACGGTCGTCGTTTTTGCTGAAAACGCCAATGTGCAAGATTTCCTTTCCAACGAAGGCTTTATCTGATATTTTGGTAACCAGCATGCTTCCGTCGGCGCGCATCACAACTATATCGTCGATATCGGAACAATCCGAAATATATTCGTCTTTCTTCAATCCGTATCCGGCGAAGCCTTCCTGACGGTTTACATACAATTTCTCATTGTTTATAACCACTTTGGCCAGCTCGATGGTATCGAATTGTCTTATTTCGGTTTTCCGTTCACGCCCGGCAGCGTATTTCTTTTTAAGTCCCTGATACCAGGCAATTGTATAGTCGGTAAGGTGTTCCAGATGGTAATCGCAATTCGCAATTTTTTCTTCAAGACCAAGAATATGTTCGTCGGCTTTAAAGGCGTCAAATTTTGAAATGCGTTTAATTTTTATTTCCGTCAGGCGGATAATATCATCTCTGGTCACAACCCGCCGCAGGCGGCTGATAAAAGGTTTTAAACCTTTATCTATTGTTTCCAGAACTGCTTCCCAGGTTTCGCATTCCTCAATGTCGCGGTAAATGCGCTCCTCAATGAAGATTTTTTCGAGAGAACTAAAATGCCATTGTTCTTCCAGCTCATCCTTTTCAATTTCAAGCTCTCGCTTGAGAAGTTCTCTCGTATTCTCAACCGAAACACGCAACACTTCGCTCACATTGGTAAAGCGGGGCTTGTCGTTTTCGATAATCACAGCATTGGGAGAAACGCTTGTTTCACAAGCTGTTACGGCATAAAGGGCATCAATCGTTTTGTCCGGCGAAATTCCGGATGGCAGGTGCACCAGAATTTCAACTTTGTCGCTGGTATTGTCCTCTATTTTCCGAATCTTGATTTTTCCCTTTTCGTTTGCCAGCAGAATCGAATCAATCAGCGAGCCCGTTGTGGTTCCGAATGGTAAATCAGTTATAACTAAAGTCGATTTGTCCAGCTGAGAAATCCGGGCACGGATTCTCACTTTTCCGCCACGGGCCCCATCATTGTATTTAGTAAAATCAGCCAGACCTGCAGTTGGAAAATCGGGCAGGATTTCGAAAGATTTCCCTTTAAGCACAGCTATGC
>JAGQVC010000260.1 GCA_020438185.1 Bacteroidota bacterium | reverse complement strand
AACGTTTTTAAGTTCATCTAGAATCCAGCTGTCAATTTCATCTGCAAATTCATCCAGGTCAACATCTTCACTATCCATTTCCGAATCACGGTAAACGTCTATTTCGTAGCCGGTGAGCTTACTGGCCAGACGAATGTTTAGCCCGCCTTTTCCAATAGCAAGCGAAACCTGATCGGGTTTAAGGAATACGTCTGCTCTTTTCTTTTCTTCATTCAATTTTATTGAAGAAATTTTCGCGGGGCTCAAAGCCCTGGTTATGTATAGTGCTGTGTTGTTGGTGTAATTAATAACATCAATGTTTTCGTTGCGTAATTCTCTTACGATACCATGGATTCGTGATCCTTTCATTCCAACGCAGGCGCCTACCGGATCAATTCTGTCATCGTAGCTTTCAACAGCAACTTTAGCTCTTACACCAGGTTCGCGTACAACCTTTTTAATAGTAATCAATCCATCAAACACTTCAGGAACTTCCTGTTCGAAAAGCTTCTCCAGGAAAACCGGCGAAGATCTTGACAGCACTATCTGTGGAGTATTGTTCTTCATATCTACACGCAATACAACAGCGCGGGTGTTTTCACCTTTTTTAAAGAAGTCGCTTGGAATCTGTTCTGGTTTAGGAATTATTAATTCATTCCCTTCTTCATCAAGAATGAGCACTTCTTTTTTCCATACCTGATAGATTTCACCAGTCACAATTTCGCCAACTCTGTCCTTGTATTTTCGATAAACACCATCTTTTTCAAGTTCGGTAATCCGGGAAACCAGATTTTGTTTAAACGCAAGAACAGCCCGACGCCCGAAATCAGTAATTTTTACTTCTTCAGAAACTTCTTCACCCACTTCAAAATCCGGTTCAATTTTGATAGCGTCTGTGTAGGCTATCTGACTTGCCGGATCTTCAACGGTGCCATCTTCAACAATTTCACGGTTGTGCCAAACCTCAAGGTCACCCTTGTCAATATTGATAATGATATCGAAGTTGTCATCCGAGCCATATTTTTTAATAATCATGTTACGGAATACGTCTTCCAGAATCCCCATCATAGTTACCCTGTCGATGTTTTTGAATTCTTTGAATTCGGCAAACGATTCAATTAGCGCTTCGTGCTCCATATTATATATGTATGCTTTTAAAAGATAATAACCGGTCTTGTTTCTTTAATTTCCTTCAATAGAACAGAAACCGGTACATTATCATTCTGTGATGTTTGTTTTACTTTTTTATGATTTTTTTCCTGCTTCGCAGGAAGAATGATTACTTCTTCATTGCCCATCTTCTCGAGCACGCCACTTAGCTTGATGCCATCCAGTTTAAGAATTTCAACGGGTTTGCCAATATATTTCCTGTATTGGCGAACATGCTTGAACGGCTGATCGATGCCAGGAGATGATACTTCAAGTTCAAAATCTTCCTTTTCCCTGTCAAGTGAAGATTCAATATGCCGGCTCAAAGCAATGCAATCCTGAATCGAAACATGGTCATCATTATCAATGAAAACCCTGATCTTGTTCGATGTGCTAACAAGTACATCAATAAGATAATTCTCACTTCCTTCAAGGAAATCCTCTGCTAAAGCGGCGATGGACTTTTTCTGAATCATGAATCTGAATGGTGGCAGAATAAAAAAAGGGACACTGTCCCTCTTCCTTTTAAACCGCCGCAAAATTATAATAAGTTTTTCATATGCCCAACAAATAATAATTAATTCAGTGCGAGCATGATTTCATCTTTGATGCCTGTTGCTTTGATTTTGCCGATACAGCCAATATTTTGTCGCCTTTGTTTGAAACTCAATTTTGGTATATTTGCCCACATTCAACTTTTAATAAATCATCTCAACAACAACCTAATTTTTTAAATCGCTTTAAAAATGAGCAATAAACAGAAATCTGAAGGAAGTGGCATTGGTGCATTTTTCGCAGCTACGGTTATTCTTTCATCCATCGTGGTGTGTGTATTGGTTTACATGTTTATCATGGGTAATCCAAATAATTTTGAAGGAGGAGATCCGGTTCTTGGCCACCCTCTTCCCGGTAATACACTCGGAATTGTTTACAAGGGAGGATTTATTGTTCCGATTCTGATGTCAATTGTAGTTATCATTATTGCGTTTTCTCTTGAAAGGTTTCTCACAATCAGCAAAGCCAAAGGTCGTGGTCGTTTAAATGTTTTCGTAAGAAATCTTCAAAATATGATTTCAAACAACCAGATTGAAGCGGCATCCAAAGAATGTGACAAGCAAAAAGGCTCACTTGCTAACGTTATGAAAGCTGGATTGGATCGTTTCCACCATCTGCAGAATGACTCAACAATGGATAAAGAGCAGAAAATTGTTGCTATGCAAAAAGAACTTGAAGAAGCAACATCTTTAGAACTTCCAATGCTCTCTAAGAATTTGGTAATTATTTCAACCTGCGCTTCAATTTCAACACTTGTTGGTCTAATTGGAACTGTATTAGGTATGATTAAGGCTTTCTCGGCACTGGCGCAGGCTGGTGCTCCGGATGCAGTTGCTCTGGCAAATGGTATTTCTGAAGCACTTATCAATACAGCATTGGGTATTACTGGTTCTACCATTGCTATTATCATGTACAACTACTTTACTACTCAAATCGACCAGCTTACATACAAGATTGACGAGTCAGGCTATAGCCTTGTTTCTACGTTCGAATCTCAGGTTAAATAATAAAATCAACAATTTAGGTTATGCCAAAAATTAAAATGCCGAAAAACAGTCCGTCCATCGACATGACTCCGATGGTGGATCTGGCCTTTCTGCTGGTAACCTTCTTCATGTTGATTTCTCAGTTCAGAGCTGAGGAAGCCGCTGTCATCGACATGCCTTCTTCTGTTTCAGATTTGAAAATTCCCGATAAGGATCTGATGATGATTCTTGTTGACAAGAAAGACCATGTATTCTTCACTATTACCGGGCAGGAAACGCGTCGTGATGTCCTTAACAAGATGGGTGAGAAGTATGGTATCACTTTCAATGAAGATCAGCAAAAGGAATTTTCAAACATGGCTTCATTTGGAGTGCCTATGAAGGAGCTACCTGCTTATCTCAGTGCG
>JAGQVC010000259.1 GCA_020438185.1 Bacteroidota bacterium | reverse complement strand
TTGTCCCACCGGGAACATATATTTATAAGATTGAGACATATGATCAACTTGGCTATTCTTATAGCTATGAAGGTGTTGTTCACGTGATTCAATAGTTTCTATAATCGTTTCATTAAATAGGCGTAGAGATCAATCATTGATCTGATATCCTTTTTGTTCACCCACTCATGTGGCGAATGAACATTTTTTTCAGGAGCTCCGATGAAACACCAATCTATCGGGAAAGCTGATTTTTGAATTTCTGAGCCGTCGCTGCCGCCTGCTCCTTCAACCTCGAGTTGATATCTGATTCCTGATTCGGAAGCCAGACTTAGTATCCTATTCAGAAAGGTTCTTCTTGGAATAAATTGATCCCTCATCGATATGGCGACTCCCTGTCCGGCTTTTACACCGGAAGTTACCCAGGTTATATCGCTTATGAGGGCCTGTTTGATTCCATAATTCTGAAATAAATATCCAGCGAGATACCCAGCCATTCCTCCGCCATGTTCTTCATAAGTTGAAAAAACAACAGCGCCGTTTTCCAGCGATTCTGCAACTTTTAAGGCTGAATAAACTCCAAGTCGGTTATCGAGATAACAACACTGCACCGATGTGCTTGTTTCTCTGAAATCGGGTTTGAATGAGAGGTTGGTGCCTCTTTCAATAATGCGTTGGCAATCTGCTATGAGCAGCCCTTCTTCTTCAACCACAAGCATCGCTTCAATTTCTCCATGCAAATCGCTTCCAACGAGTTCTATACCCGGCGTTGTTACCGGGCCCCCGATCTTTTTTAATGTGTTGTTGTAGGATACCGTGAACCCAATAGAATCAGTATGGGCATAAATGGCTGTTCTCGGGTTCCCAAAAATTAAAACTACTGTATCTCTAAAATCTTCTCCGGCAAGAATGACAGGCTTCTGCTTCCAGCGATGGGAGTGGTTTACAACATAATCGGTGATAAATGCAGCCATTTCTGACTCATCGCCTGAGCAGGCTCTGATAGCACATAATTGCTTTAACAATTCCATGCAGCCAAATAATAAAAAAAGGCCGCGAAAAGCAATTTCGCGGCCTTTTAGTCTTAACTATGGGTGGTCAATAATCAGTATTCGCTTTTATCGAAGGCAACAGGGCCGCTGATTTTTAGCTCGTATTCAGCTGTATCCTGGCAATCAAAGTTGTTTGCCGTGAACTTTACAGTATACGATCCGGGTGTTGCGTATGTGTGTTCTACCGATGGTTTTCCATAAACAATCGGGCTCCCGTCTCCGAAATCCCAGGCGAATTCATTTGCGCCATCAGAAAGTCCGGTGAATGACAAAGTGCCGCCACTTACATACTTATTCTCCGGATGAGCTTCCAAAGCTACCTGAATACCCTTGGCTTCTTTTACCTTGAATTCATCAATTGCTGAAGTGCCATCAGGTAAAGTAAACTGCACGAAATAAGCTCCGGGAGCCAATTCTCCAATCCGGCGATTGTAGCCTACTGCTCCTTCACCTATAAAATTTCCTTTTTTGTCCATCACTTTGTATTGCCAGTTGGCGCCAGATGGATTCACTAATGCGAGTACGCCTTTTTGGCCGGTACATACCGGTTGTTCAATTGTTACACGTACAGCCAAATCTTTCTTGTTCTCATCGTACATCATCGACTCCATGGTCATAAAGACTGCAAATCCATCAGAAGATTGAGCGGATTCTGCCTGAATAACACTCTGATTCAATGCTGCATAATGAATGGCTTGCTGAGCGGTCCCGGATGCAATAAAGTAAGTAGAAATAGCCAGGGTTAGGTAAAGCTTTTTAATCATAATCGGGGTTGGTTCTTGAATAATGTCCCCCTTTGTACGCAGGTAATCCAATGAGTTTGCCTTACCTGGTTCGAAAATGTTACCTGTGTAATATTATGACCTTTAATGCCTGGTATTTTAAAACCTTAATGATTTAAACGTCTTATTTATAAGTTGATACAAGATCAGGGGTTTCAATAATTCTGGATTTTATGTGGTAAGAATTTATCCCATGAGGTCAAATGTGCATTCTTGTATACAATTAAATGAGATTGTACCAAAAGATTTCATGAGCAAGCTGTTTGCAATTTGGCAGAACGTTAAATAAATTAAATTTAGACAAGTCTAAAAATATATTTAGAATGATATAAATATCGTATATTTGCAAAATGAGAAGGCATCTGATAAGCATTTTAGGACTGATATCGATTTTGACTGCATGTCAATCTGAACCAAACGGGAAGAAGAATGAAAGGACATTAATTTTAACGACGACTGGAATGTTGGGTGACGCCGTGAAAAACCTTTGCGGACCTTCTGCTGAAGTGAAAGTTATGATGGGACCTGGTGTGGATCCTCATCTTTATAAGGCTTCACAAGGTGATATGCAGCTAATTTCTGAAGCCGATATTATTGTTTATAACGGACTTCATCTGGAAGGGAAACTGGTTGAGATTCTGGAAAAAACAGCCAGGACAAAACCGGTAATAGTTGCAGGTGAATTTATTGACAAAAGTCAGGTTTTAGTTTCCGAAAATGCCGGTTCTGCTCCAGATCCTCATATCTGGATGAACGTTGATTTGTGGTCAGCGGCCATATCCGGCGTAGCCGATACACTTGAAAAGCTAATACCAGCAAATGCAGAGCAAATAAAAGCGAACGCCGATACTTATTCTGCTAAACTGGGACGTTTAAATGCTGAAATTGACAGCCTGATTCATCAGATTCCGGAATCCGGGAGGGTCTTAATTACATCTCATGATGCTTTCAGGTATTTTGGTGAAGCATATTCGATAGAAGTAAAGGGATTGCAGGGAATTTCAACGGTTTCTGAATATGGTTTGAGAGATGTGAGTGATATGGCAAACCTGATAATTGATCGTAAAATTAAATCTGTTTTTATAGAGACTTCCGTTTCATCCAAATCGCTTCAATCAGTTATATCTACTTGCCAGGCAAAAGGCTGGAATGTTAAAATCGGCGGTACATTATATTCTGATTCTATGGGTGAAGACGGGACACCTGATGGAACCTACGAAGGAATGCTTAGGCATAATGCCTTAACAATTTTTGAAGCATTAAAATGAAGCAATTAGAAA
>JAGQVC010000258.1 GCA_020438185.1 Bacteroidota bacterium | reverse complement strand
AGCGGAGCTTCACATAATCGATTCGGCATAACGAAGGCAATCATGCGGGCATTTTTCGGATCCCAGGCAACTTTATAATAATGGTATGGAATGCTAACCTGATTGGCACTTCGCTCAACTTTGGGCAAATTATCTCGCAAAACCGGACCGGTAACCACATAAAGCGGAACGTCGTTTTCGGACACATAGGCGCGAAGCAAATCTTCCAGTTTTGCCCAGGAATCCCGGTTAAATTCCGGTTTTTGAGGTGACATATTCGAATACAAATAGCTTTCGGAAAGGGCCCGCAACGACCAGCGAAAATCTGCCGAAGGCGCTAAATGGCCTCGATCATAACCAAATCCGTCGTATTTGATACTTCCATCGGGCATTGAGTCTTTCAGAAAATAATCCTGCTCAACCGCGCTCCCGGTTTTTACCAGCGAATCGGGCCTGAAATCATTGGTACGACCAACTGCCCCGAATTTTATTTCAGGTAAAATCATGTGGGCCACCCAAAATGGTTGTTCGTGTTCCTCACTGTATAAAAGGTTCATGGCCAGGTGTTTCACCGGCTCATCGCCGGGACGAAGTTCCGGATTTCCGAATTTTTGAAGATTTTCACGTAATTCCTGAAGGCGCAGGTCTTCAATTTTTGTAACGATGGCTTGCTGCTCGTCACGAATTTTCTGAAGCTCTGCTTCGGATTGCTTCAGCTGTTCAATCGTTGTTTGCTGAGCGTATAAATTGAAGCCCAGTAAAGTCGTACAAATTGCAAAAGCCAGTCTTTTCATGAGGCCCAAGGTCTGAAATATTCGCTAAACAACCGTTTCTCCTGCATTATCATTCTGCCGAAGGCAGAAATTGAGCTTCTGCAGCGCCCTGTTTCCAGATTCTCTCTCCAATTTTGCAAAGTTGATCCCGGTCTGATTCGCGCACCATTGCGAAAATATTGCAGGCATCAAGTCCTTTTCCTGCACCGTAATAGATTCCAAAACAACCTGCCGTTTTTGTTCGGTGCGCATTCGATGGTCCTAAAACAACTTCACCCGGCAGGGTAAAAACTGAAGCATTTTCCTGAATTACTTCAATTTCGGGAAGGTCATCAAACCAGATTTCCTCGCCCGAAACCCTTGCGTGAACAAGTGTGCGAGCAAATGGCAATAAATTCCGGAAAGCAGCGCAGGTCGCCGGAGCATCGTTTAAATAGAAATCAAAATGAACGTCCGGAAAACCGGCAACACGTAATACAAAAGCCTTTGAATTTTCCATTTAAGCGGCCCGGAAGGAATTATCTTCCTTCGTAAGAGTATATCTCCAGTTTTGCCGGACACTCACCGTCAGAAAATGAACAGATATATTTTTCCAGCTGCCGGTAAACCCGCTTTTCAGAGTATGGCGAAACCTTTAATGCGTCAACCGACCAATAAGTCGTTTCAATGTAGGGCTCACCATCAACAGGACGGTAAATGTATCGTTTAACACCATCAGGCAGTCTCTCAGCGAGTGTTTCGGTTACATAAATTTTGGCGTACCAGGCTTTACCCGAATAAATATTAAAGCTTTGCATGCGGTCGTAAATACCTGCAAACGAGAGTAGTGGAAGCGCTGCAAACAAAACCAAAGCCACCTGATGATACCTGAAATCTTTCGACCAAAGCATGGTCTTATATTCATTTTTGGTATTAAAAAACAGCAGGTAGCTAAAAAAGCCCATCGCTACGTTGTAAGGCAAAATGGCGTGGTTCCAGTCGTTGCCCAGCGGACTAAGCGAATAAAAATAAAAGGCCTGTATGGCAACGGCAAAATAAACTCCAACGTTTCTTGCTTTCGGAATCATTAAAGCGATGCCCGTTCCAATACTGATAAAAGGAAAAATATAACCGCCACCTAAGACATAAGGCTCCATTTTAGCTGGGAATTTATCCGCCAAAGGCGCTATCATCCAGGGGAAAATCTGCTCAATAAAAATGGTATTTAATTCCTGAATTCCACTGAAAATAAAAAATACAACCACCATCATCTGGAATGTTTTAATCAGCGGAACCTTTTGTGCCGGATAAAAAAACAATCCGATAATCATCAGGAAAAACTGCACATTATAAGGTTGCCAGCGCATTTGATCCCCAATCATCAGAAAGGCAAGCAGCGAAATCAGAATAATCTTTGTGCGCTTATTTTCCAGATACATCGTCTGGTAAATTCCAAGCACAATTAAAATGCAATAAAACAGATAGTCGAAAGGTGAAGGTAGCGCCGGAATTCCGTCAACTATGGGAATAACAGGGAAATTCCTGTCGGTCATCCACACCTTGCTCGACAGCAGCCAGGTGCTGAGCATAGCCAACAACAAAATCCTGAATGTCCACTGCAACCGGCTTTGTACGGTTTCGATCATGTTCCCACTGTTTGCTGCAAATGTAATTGAATTGAGCAAAACAGAACAAAAGGCTTTCGAATTGTTATCTCCGGGCACAGTTTTTTGTAGCTTGAATAAGGCACGTGAGAATGCATTGTTTGCCGCTTTCAATTCTATATTTGGAGCATGAAAATTCTTCTGGTTGCTGCTACAAAACACGAAATCGAGTCTTTTGTCGTCCATCACGGGCTTACTCCGGGGCAGTACAAAACCGTGGGCAATCATCTGGTTTCTGTTTTAATCACAGGTGCCGGTTTGTTGCATACAGCTTTCGCCCTTCAGGCGGAAATTAACCGCGAAAGGCCCGATTTTATTCTGAATGCAGGAGTTGCAGGTAGCTTTGACAACCAATTAGAAATTGAAAGCATCGTCTGGGTGAAAAAGGAATTTCCCGGCGATTTCGGCGCACTTTCTCCTGAGGGTTTTCTGCCTGCGGCAGGAATTGGCCTTTTGCAGGCCGATATTTTTCCGTTCACCGAAGGTGGGATTGTAGCTCAGACTCCATTTTTTAATATTTCAGGTGTGACTCAGGTTCAATCTATTACTGTTCAGCAAGTTACCGGCACAATTGAAAGCATCCGCACGATGCGTGAAACCTGGCCGCAAGCGCAGATTGAAAACATGGAAGGTCTGGCTGTTTTTTATGTTGCTTCCATGCTTAACATTCCTTTTGCAGAAATACGAAGCATCTCCAATCGGGTTGAACCGCGCAA
>JAGQVC010000024.1 GCA_020438185.1 Bacteroidota bacterium | reverse complement strand
TGTTTTTGTGGATGTCGCTGGCTGTGACAGCTTTGGCTCTGCTGTTATTTTTCAGGTCGCTCAAAGCCATTATTTTCCCGCTGCTTGTGGTGGCCATCAGCGTGGTTTGGGTAATTGGCACCATGGTAATGCTAGGCTACAAGATTACCATTCTAACTGCGCTTATTCCGCCACTCATCGTAATTATCGGGATTCCGAACTGCATTTTCCTCACAAACAATTTTCACCGCGAATACCGCGGACATGGCAATAAAATTAAAGCCATCGCACGGGTAGTGCAACGAATAGGGAATGCAACTTTTCTTACAAACTTCAACACCGCTCTTGGTTTTGTAACCTTTGCATTCGTAAGGAGCGACATTTTGAAGGAGTTCGGAGTGCTTTCCTCCATCAATGTGATGCAGGTATTCATTCTCAGCATTACCATTCTTCCGATTGCATATTCGTATGTGCCTTCGCCCAAACAAAGGCAGATCAAGCACCTCGATAATAAATACATGGACAAGATCAGTGAAGCGCTGATCAGCATGGTTACCGGTCACCGAAGGATGATTTACATTGCCACATTTGTGCTGGCAGCTGTTTCAATCTGGGGAATGACGCAAATTCGCACCACAGGAAACTTTACCGATGACATCCCCGATACTGACCAATTAATCGTGGATTTGAAATTCTTCGAAAGCCGCTTTCATGGTGTAATGCCCTTCGAAATTACCATCGACACCAAAAAGAAAAATGGTGTAATGAAGCTTTCAACCCTGAAGAAAATCGACAAGCTTCAGACCGTGCTTCGCGATTACCCCGAGTTTTCCAAGGCTTTATCAATCGCCGAGGTTATCAAGTTTGCCAAACAAGGCTTCTACAATGGCGATTCGCTGTTTTATTCGCTGCCAACCAACGAGGAAGTGACATTCCTGCTGCCGTACGCTCAAAATATGGATATTAAAGGCAGCAGCACCAGTTCATTCATCGACAGCACGCGTCAGTTTACCCGAATAAGTGTGCAGATGGCTGATATCGGCACAACCGAAATGCAGCGTATCCGCGATGATGTGCGGCCCAAAATTGATTCTATTTTCAATCCTGAGAAATACGATGTAAAACTAACCGGAACAAGTCTGGTGTTTCTGAAGGGAACCGACTACCTGGTCGATAACCTGCTGATGAGTCTGGTTGCAGCAATTTTCCTGATTTCGGGACTCATGTATTTCATGTTTTATTCGATGCGAATGCTGATGGTTTCGGTTATTCCCAACGTAATACCACTACTTTTCACAGCCGGACTAATGGGCTTTTATGGTATTTCCCTGAAATCTTCCACCATTCTGGTGTTTAATATCGCTTATGGAATCACGGTCGATTCAGCCATTCACTTTTTCTCGAGGTACGGAATTGATCTGAAAAGCAACAACAATCAGATCAGGCCGGCGGTTATCGCATCCATGCGCGATACCAATATCAGCATCATTTACACTTCAATCATTTTGCTGCTGGGCTTTTGTATTTTCCTGTTTTCCTCCTTCGGAGGGACGATAGCGCTTGGATTCCTCATTTCAGTGACCATATTTGTAGGATTATTCACAAACCTCCTCCTGTTGCCTACCCTTTTACTTTCGATGGATCGTGCGTTTACCATTAAATCGTACAAAGAGCCACTGATTGCCGTGTACGATGAGGAAGAAGATATTGATCTGGATAGTCTGACTATCAGAAAAGATTCGGAAGCAACAGAATCAGAACAAGAAATATGAAAGGAATTATTCTGGCCGGTGGCTCCGGAACCCGTTTACACCCCTTAACTCTGGCAGTTAGCAAGCAATTGATGCCGGTTTACGATAAGCCAATGGTTTATTATCCGCTGTCAACGCTCATGCTTGCCGGAATAAGAGAAGTACTCATTATTTCCACACCGCACGATCTGCCGCATTTCAGGAAATTGCTGGGCGACGGGAAAAATCTGGGAATGTCGTTCAGCTACGCTGAACAGGCAGTTCCAAACGGACTGGCGCAGGCATTTGTAATTGGAGCCGATTTTATTGGAAACGATAAATGTGCGCTGGTTTTGGGCGACAATATTTTTTATGGTTCAGGCATGACCAAATTGCTTCGGGAGATAAATGACCCCGACGGAGGTGTTGTGTTCGCTTACCATGTTTCGGATCCTGAACGCTACGGTGTTGTGGAGTTTGATAACGATATGAACGCCATTTCGATTGAGGAAAAACCGCTCAAACCTAAATCGCACTACGCCGTTCCGGGCTTGTATTTTTATGATAATTCGGTTGTTGAAGTAGCCCGCTCCCTAAAGCCAAGTGCAAGAGGCGAATACGAAATTACCGATGTAAACAAGCATTACCTAAACGAAGGGAAGCTTAAAGTTGGCGTACTTGACCGCGGTACAGCCTGGCTCGATACCGGAACTTTCCACTCACTGATGCAGGCCGGTCAGTTTGTTCAGGTTATTCAGGAAAGACAAGGCCTCAATGTTGGCTGTATCGAAGAAATTGCCTGGAGAAACAAATTTATCTCCGACGCCGAACTTATTGAAATTGCCGAGCCGCTTCGTAAAAGTGGTTACGGAGAATATCTCATTAAACTCATTCAAGAAAAATGACACGAATTCTCATAACCGGAGGTGCCGGATTCATTGGTAGTTGCCTTGCCGAAAAGCTGGCTTCAAACCCCGAAAATCTGGTCGTAATTGTAGATAATCTCAGGACCGGTGAATTGAAAAAAGTGCCTCAATCACCACACGATAACATTCGTTTCATCAAATGCGATGTGAATGATTACCGGGATATTTCGGCGGTATTTTTTGCCTACAAATTCAATTACGTGTTTCATTACGCTGCTCTGGTTGGTGTGCTGCGCACGCTGCAAAACCCGGTAGCGGTTCTCGACGATATTGCCGGAATTGAAAATATCCTCAAACTTTCAAAAAATACGGGAGTTCGTCGTGTGTATTTCTCTTCATCTTCTGAGGTTTATGGTGAGCCTGTAGAGTTCCCTCAAAATGAACATACTACACCGCTTAATTCGCGTCTTCCATACGCCATTGTAAAAAATGTGGGCGAAGCCTATTTGCGTTCCTATTATCAGGAATTTAACCTTGAATACACTATTTTCAGGTTTTTCAATACTTACGGACCAAAACAGAGTAAGGATTTTGTGATTTCTAAGTTTATCCGTGCAGCTCTGCGTAATGACCCGATTACTATTTACGGAGATGGTTCACAGACCCGTACTTTCTGCTTTATTGATGACAATATTGAAGCATGCACCAATGCATTCTACAACAACATGTATATCAACGATGTGGTTAATGTTGGGGGCAATATCGAAATTCCGATTCTGGAAGTAGCGCAAACAATTATTCGTCTCACCGGTTCTCAAAGTGAAATTCGTTTTGTTGATCCCCTCGAAGAGGGCGATATGACCCGCCGCAAGCCCGATACGACCAAAATGAGCAAACTCATCAACCGGGACCTCGTAAAGTTTGAGGATGGCATATCGAAAGTAATTAACGATACGGCATTTATCCTTCAATGAGCAACACAAAAGGGCCAGAAGATTTAATTGATGAAAGCCTTGCCGCTTTAAAATTTCCGGCCTCACCGGCCGAATTGTACGAACCCATCCGATACACCCTGGATTTGGGAGGCAAGCGACTCAGGCCCAGATTGGTTTTGATGGCCTGCCGGATGTTTGGTCAAAGCTTCGAAAATGCTTTGCAACCTGCACTGGGCATAGAGGTTTTCCACAACTTTACCTTGCTTCACGATGACATTATGGATGAAGCGCCTTTGCGAAGAGGTCGTCCAACCGTGCACAAACGCTGGAATTCGAATATTGCAATTCTTTCGGGCGATGTAATGTTTGTTGAAGCCTGCCGGCTGATGTCGCAGGCTCCGCCTGAAACGCTTACCGCTGTGCTTGATGTTTTTTACCGTGCGGCTACTCAGGTTTGTGAAGGGCAGCAATACGATATGAATTTCGAACAGCGTAACGATGTTAGCATCAGCGAATATCTCGAAATGATACGGCTTAAAACGGCCGTTCTTATTGGCGCTGCTCTCGAAATTGGAGCGCTCTGCGCAAAAGCTTCAGCCGAAGATGCGGCCTTGCTTTATAACTTTGGTTGCGATTTGGGAACCGCATTTCAGCTTACCGATGATATTCTTGATGTTTACGGCGACCCGGAGAAATTTGGGAAACAGGTTGGAGGCGACATCCTCGCGAACAAAAAAACCTTCCTTTCTCTGAAAGCTTTCGAGCTTGCTGGGAGTGATACTGCTTCCGAATTAAGACATTGGTATAATGAACGAAGCCTGTCGACCGAAAAAGTGCAGCGCGTTACAGCCATTTTTAATGAGCTCAACATCCGCCGCGAGGCGGAAAATGCAGCAGAAGAACTTTACCGCAGCGCGATGGATAACCTAAAAAAACTTCAAGCCAAAGGCTTGGATATTAAGGAATTGGAACACTTCGCCAACACCCTGATGCAAAGGGAATTTTGATTAACTAAAGACCTGAGTTCCCTCGCTGCAGTTTTTGCAAATATCTATCTCACGTCTGTTATTTAAAACTGAAGCTCTGAAGGCTTGGTATTCAGGGCTTTTCCAGATCTTCCTGAAATCATTTGCACCTTCAATTCTGCCCAGGAAATGTGCAGCATCCTTGTCGAAACAGCAAGGCACAACCTTTCCATCCCATGTTATCACGCAGCCCTGCCACATTTTCCAGCAATGGTTCTCAAATTTGTTTTTCAGTTCCCATTTACCTCCGGCCGATTTGCGGTATCGGGAATATTTATCCTGTGTCGGTATCAGCGGACTTCCGTTCACGAAATCATAAATCTGCGCTGTCTTAACCCTGAGCTCGTCCACTCCGAGTTCCGAAGCCATTCTTCTGACTTCTTCAACCTGATGCTCATTCGGCTTTACCACCAGAAACTGAAAAATTACGTGAGGTGTATGGCTTCCCAACTCATTTTTAGCCTTGATAATATTACGGGTGCCTTCAATTACTTTTTCCAGCGAGCCGCCAACTCTGTAAGATGAATAAGTTTCCTGTGTGCTGCCATCTATTGAAATAACCAGGCGGTGCAAGCCCGATTTAACTGTTTCGCGGGCTGTTTCAGGATTCAGATAATGGGCGTTGGTAGAGGTGATTGTGTAAATTTTACTGGCCGCAGCCAACTTTACCATCTTAAGGAAATCTTTGTTAAGGTATGGCTCTCCCTGAAAATAAAAATTCATGGCCCAAACCGTCCGTTTAAATTGATTTAGCATCAACTTAAAATCATCTTCTTTCAACATTCCGGTTGGTCGCGTAAAGGACCTTAACCCACTTGGACATTCGGGACAGCGCAGGTTACAGGACGTTGTTGGCTCAATACTCAAACTAAAGGGTTTCCCAAAAAACAGGTTGCGACCAGTCCATTTACTTAGATAAAATGAAAACCTGAGCAGCAACAGATTCCAAATCTTATTAGGTGTACCTGTAAGAATCTTATATCTAAAATCTACTGCTTTTGTAGCAAATATCATAAGTACCCCTATTCAAGTCTGTAATGAAAAAAACAAAGTACGCGAACTATTTTTTGTTGCCAAAGTACATTTGTTAGTGTAGAAGACATTAAAAACATCAAAGGTAACACGTATGAAGAAAATACTGATTGCAGGAACTGCATTACTGGCAGTCCTTACAATTTCGCTGAGCAACTTAAATTTTGCGATGAGTGAGCCCAGCGGGGCAGATCCGGGATGTACAGGTTCTCCGGGCGACAGCAATAAAACATGTGCGCAGTCAAATTGCCATTCGGGGTCAGCATCGGCACGCGATGGAATGATAAGCTCCGATGTGCCGGCAGGAGGATACATTCCGGGAGAAACGTATTTAATTACGGTTTCGATAACCCAGGCAGGAATCTCAAAATGGGGGTTTCAAGCCTCACCACAAAATACTTCAGGTGGCTTGCTGGGTTCCATTTCAGTTAGCGAATCAACCCGTACAAAACTTGTTGGAAGCAATAAATACATTACACACAAAACCGCAGGAACAACAGGTTCTACAGGAAGCTCAAGCTGGACGTTCAACTGGACTGCTCCTGCAGCAGGGACAGGTGATGTAACGATGTATGCTGCTGTAATGGCTTCAAATAATAATAACAGTAGTTCTGGTGATCAGATCTTTACTGATGACCTGCTTATGCAGGA
This sequence comes from Bacteroidota bacterium, assembly GCA_020438185.1. Lineage (GTDB taxonomy): Bacteria > Bacteroidota > Bacteroidia > M30B66 > M30B66 > M30B66. Next base: position 4,360 of record JAGQVC010000024.1, on the reverse strand, counting down.
AGATATTTCTTCAGGTCTTAAAAACACTATTGCTTCAAGTGCAACTTTGGTTTATCCAAACCCGGTTGAAGGCAATACCTTGTTCATTAAAGGGCTTGCGTCAGGAATTAATTATGAAATTCTCGATCAGAGCGGTCGTCTGGTTCAGAGTGGAATTATTAATTCTGACATTTCTCAAGCGGGAATTGACGTGAGCTCTTTGTTGCCGGGAATTTACCTGATCAGAAACCTATCTGAGCCGGGAGCTGTTCTGAAATTTGTAAGAAAGTAACAAAAGGTTAAAAACTAAATGCCTGAAATGTGGGGAATGGCTGTCCTGCGTTTCAGGCATCTTTATTTTTGCATAAGTATTTGTTATGCATTTACCTCAGCAACAAAACCCGCCATTGGGTCAGCAATCCGGTAATTCTGGGCAGTCAGCAGTCCCCGCGGCTTCTGCACCTCAGAATGATTCGGGAGCATCCCGTCCTGCCGGAGTAGTGTCCGACACTGGTCGGATGCCTGCTGCCGGCCCAGCGGGAAATGTTGCTGCATCACAAACACCGGCTCAAAACACATCAACTGATAGTGTTTCAGAATCTACGGTTCCGGTTATCACATTTTCTGAAAATCCTGCGAAAGCAGTTATTTCTGACCCGGTAATTGTTGCCGAAGAAAAGCCGGCAAGCCCCCTGCCTAACTTTTTTCACACCGAATTCGATCCCTCGCTTTCAGCTAAACCACGTATTAATCTCCCCGACAACTGGATTCTGCCCTTGTTGTTGACCGGTTTCTTCTTTTTGGCACTCATCCAGACTTTGTACCCGAAAGAGATTTTAACAATTCTTAAAAGTATTGTTAAACGCGATGGTCTGCGTAAGCTGGAAGAACAGGAAAGCAACCAGATATGGCGTTGTTTGCTCCTGTTTTTATTACTGTTTTTGGTGGTTTCGCCGGTTTTTATGTATCAAACTGCCGATTATTTTGGATGGAAAACCGCCTTCCTTCCATACCTGAGTCCTTATATGCAACTTATGTTGATTGGAGCCGGGTTGCTTGGGTTCAAAATTCTCGTGATTGCTTTTATTGGAGTTTTGTTTCTCATGGAACAGCAATCGGTTCAGTATGTCACCGGAATTATAATTATGAATGCTCTAACGGCAGCACTTTTGATTCCGGTTTCTCTCGGAGTTCAGCTTAGCAGTCCCGAATATGCACATCACATACTTGTAGGCGGACTCGCATTCTGCGGGGTGTTTTACCTGTTTAGCGTAGCAAATGGAGTGGTTACAGGCTTGAAATACAGCCCCCTTTCCAAGTTTCATTTGTTTTTGTACTTTTGCACCCTTGAAATTTTACCTGTTCTTATAATCATTAAGACAGTTAAAACTCTCATTTAACAAGAATAAACTTTATGGCAATAGCAGGTATGGCCAACACGGAAGATTTAACCAAATCAAGGATGGAAAGGGTCAAAACAATCCTGGTTTCTCAGCCCAAGCCCGAGACTGATAAATCGCCTTACTTTGACCTGGCCAAGAAGTGCAATGTGAAGATTGACTTCCGTCCCTTCATTCATGTTGAAGGCATTTCAGCCAGAGAATTCCGCAAGGAGAAAATCAACATTCTGGATCATACCGCATTGATTTTGACAAGCAGAAATGGTGTGGATAATTTCTTCAGGCTCTGTGAAGAAATGCGTGTTACCGTTCCTGATACGATGAAATATTTTTGCATCAGCGAAGCCATTGCCTTTTACCTGCAGAAATACGTTCAGTACCGCAAGCGTAAAATCTTTTATGGCAAGCAGAAATTCATCGATTTGATGGATGTTATAAAGAAAAACAAGGATGAGAAATTCCTGCTTCTCTGCTCCGATATCCATAAGGATGAAATTCCGGAAATTCTGGATGACGCTAAAATCAATTACACCAAAGCGGTTATTTACCGCACGGTTTGCAGTGATCTTTCTGATCTCTCGGACGTTAAATACGACATGCTCGTGTTTTTCTCTCCTTCAGGAATTAAATCCCTGTTCCAGAATTTCCCTGACTTTAAGCAAAACAACACCCGCATAGCAACATTTGGCAAAACCACCGCTGCTGCTGCACTTGAAGCAGGACTTATTCTTGATCTTCCGGCTCCATTGCCAAATGCGCCTTCCATGACGATGGCAATCGAGCAATACCTGAAAGAGGCCAACAAGGGAAAATAAAGCCATGAACCGGCTGCCTAAAAAGGAAAGGCTTCACGGCAGATCCATTATTGAAAAACTCTTTGCCGGAGGGAAACACTTCAGAGTGCATCCTTTCAAAGTAATCTGGATTCAAAACCGGGAAGCCGAAGACTTGCCTAATCTCCGGATCGGCATTTCTGTATCGAAACGCATCAGCCGAAAGGCTGCAACCAGAAACAGAATTAAACGCCTTATACGTGAGGCATACCGAACCTCGAAAGCACCTTTTTCCGAAAAGTTAGGGCTCGCCCGGAAACACATTGACTTTTTTCTCGTTTATCAGGGAACAGACGAACCCGTACTACTTGACCTGAAAGAGAAAATAAACCTAATTTTAGAGCGTTTAAGCAAAGATTTATGACCAGATTACCGGGTCGGCTGATCATTTTTCTGATCAAAATTTATAAATACGTGATTTCACCTATCTTGCCCATGGCCTGCAGATACACACCAACCTGTTCCGAATACGGCATTCAGGCGGTGCAAAAGTACGGCGCCATTAAAGGCACCGGACTGGCAGTCAAAAGATTCCTTCGCTGTCACCCCTGGGGAGGACATGGTCACGATCCGGTACCTTGAATTTAAAATAGTATGAAAAAACAATTCGGTAAACTTAAAATCTTCATCCTGTCGGCAACACTGCTTTCGGCTGTGTTCATCAGTTTTAGCTTTAAGGACGATTACTTCGAGATTTCGAAGAACCTCGACATTTTCGCTACGCTTTTCCGCGAAGTTAACCTGTATTATGTTGATGAAGTCCCTCCCGGAAAGCTTATGAAAACCGGGATTGACGCCATGCTTGAATCGCTCGACCCTTACACGAATTACATTCCTGAAGAAGATATCGAAGATGCCCGGTTCATGACAACCGGTCAATACGGTGGTATCGGGGCTTTAATCCGCACCAAGGACGACTTTGTTGTTATTGCCGAACCCTATGAAAATTCTCCTGCCGCCAAGGCTGGTTTGATGGCGGGCGACATTGTGATAGAAATTGAGGGCAAATCAACCGAAGGTAAAACCACCTCGGATGTTGTGAAAGTGCTGAAAGGAACACCAAACACGCCGGTAAAAATTAAAATTCGCCGGCCGGGTGTTGAACAACCACTTGAAAAAGAAATTATCCGCGAAGAAATCAAGGTTGACAATGTGCCTTATTTTGGGATGATTAACGACGAAGTTGGCTACATCAAACTTACCGGATTCACCCGCGAGGCAGGTCGTGAAGTTAAAGATGCGCTTGAAGCACTTAAGAAAAATCCCACACTTTCAGGAGTTATTCTTGACCTGAGAGGCAATCCGGGGGGACTTTTGCGTGAAGCAATTAATATCGTGAATGTGTTTGTTGACAAAGGTCTGGACATCGTAAGCACCAAAGGAAAAGTTAAAGAATGGGATAAAACTTATGCAACCCTCAATAACCCGGTCGATACAAGCATTCCGCTTGTGGTGCTTATCAATCGTTCATCTGCATCTGCTTCAGAAATTGTAAGTGGCTCCATTCAGGATCTCGACCGCGGCGTAATCGTTGGTCAGCGCAGTTTTGGAAAAGGCCTGGTTCAGACAACCCGTCCACTATCCTACAATACTCAAATGAAGATCACCACTTCAAAATACTACATTCCAAGCGGGCGCTGCATTCAGGCTAAAGATTATTCAAACCGCAACGATGATGGCAGTGTTGGAACTGTGCCCGATTCATTAATTAAGGAATTTAAAACCAAAACCGGTCGCACCGTGTACGATGGCGGTGGGGTAATTCCCGATGTGAGCCTCGAACCACGTGAGTTCGCTCCTGTTGCAAGATCCATCGCAAGTAAGAACCTCATTTTTGATTACGCTACGGAATTCCGACTTAAACATGATGAAATTGCCGAAGCACGGAACTTCACCGTAAGCAACGATATATACAGCGACTTTACAACTTACCTTTCCGACAAGGAATACAGCTACCAAACCGAAAGTGAGGAGCTTCTTGAAAAATGGGAAGAGGTTGCCAAAAAGGAAGATTATTTTGATGCTGCTCAAAATGAGTTTGTGCAGCTAAAAGCCAAAATCGACCACGATAAAAAAGCCGATGTCGAAAAGGCCAAAACGCAGCTTTCTGAGCTGCTGGCTGATGAAATCGCAAGCCGTTATTACTAC
>JAGQVC010000257.1 GCA_020438185.1 Bacteroidota bacterium | reverse complement strand
CTTTCTCATTTTCCTGGTACAGGTCGGCCTTGTTAATTACTATGGCGGCGCTTATATGGTATGCTTCGCAGGTAAGCAGCACCCGGTCAATAAAACCCATCGAAGTTCGCGGCGAATGCAGCGTCACCACAACGTAAGCGCGGTCAATATTGGCGGCCAGCACGTGCGCTTCCTTGCTCAGGTTAATCGATTTCCGGATCAGGTAATTGTCGCGGTCCTCAATTTCGGTAATCCAGGGTGTTTCGCCGTTACCGGCGGATGTAATCTCAACCCGGTCGCCAACTGCAACGGGGTTGGTGGTTCGCAAACCTCCGTCTTTCCTGAACACGCCTTTTAGCCGGCAATCCAGAATGTTGCCTTTTTCGGTTCGTACTGTAGCGAAACTCCCGGTCGATTTTATAACGAGGCCTTTCATTTTTGGGAGGGCGGGGTTCCCTGGTAAGGTTTCAGGTATTCGGGTTCGAAATAAGCCAGGTTGGCAAATTCACCTTTTTCAAAAGCCTGGTGCGCGGGCTTGCTCAAAGCTGCTGCATCCGGCATGGCATCCAGGTCAAAACGGGCGTTCCCGAATAACGGTTCAAGCATATCCCGGCATTTGCCGGCACCGTCTCCAAAAAATGCAAGCGTAGCGTTTGGTTTTATCCCGCCGTAGGCGGATGAATCCACAACAAGTGCACAGTCAGGAAGCAAACACTCCCCGTTTTGATTGTAAATTCCCGTGTAAACTTCCATGCGGCGGGCATCAATCATGGGTACTGCCAAGCCATCAAACCCGGCGTGCATGGCGTAAAACTGAAGCGCCATCATGCGTAAAGTCGAAATCGTTATCAGGGGAATATCCAAGCCGTAGCACAATCCTTTTGCGGCCGAAACACCAATACGCAAACCTGTGTAGGAGCCCGGACCGGCCGAAACGGCTACGGCTTCCAAATCCTGAATGCTGTATTTTGTTTCGGCAATTACTTTTCGACAAAGGGAAATAATGTTCTCGGCATGCCGGTAACCTTCATCAACCAGCGCTTTGGATATTACTTCGCCATCAAGCGAAACAGCTGCCGAGCAAACCGGCGTTGCCGTATCAATCTGAAGAATGAGTGCCAATTCAGTCGTTTCGGTTTTCTTCTCCTCCAGATTTTATCTGCACTTCGGAACCGTTTTTCAGCAATTTCGAAAGCGCTGAATAGGGTGCAGAAATCACCATCGCCGAATCGCTGCTTAATCCGGAAGTAACTTCAATGTAAGCATTATCCTGAATGCCGGTTGTTACTTCTTTCAATTCTGCCTTTCCATCCCTGATTACAAAAACAACCTCACGGATTTCTTCATCGTCAGCAGCTTCATCGTCCTCTTTTACCTTCTCTTTGGATGCTTTGTCATTTCCACTTATTTCGGTTGCCGTGCGTGTGGTTACCGACATAATTGGAACCGAAAGCACATTCTTTTTCACTTTGGTACGAATATCAACCGTAGCCGACATTCCCGGGCGGAACGGACTTAAATGTGGCTGAGTTTCATCAATCAAATCTTCGTAAGAGCTTCTCAGAATCCTGATTTTCACAGCGAAGCTGGTAACCTGATCGGCGCTGCTGCCGAGGGCTGACGAATTGGCCGAATTGGCTATCTCTGTTACAATGCCGGAAAAACTGCGGTCGCCGTATGCGTCCACTTCAATCATTGCGGTGTCGTTCAGGTGAATCCTCACAATATCGTTCTCATTCACATCCACACTCACTTCCATTTCGTTGAGGTTGGCAATTCTAAGCAGTTCAGTACCGCTCATTTGCGCAGTTCCCACAACACGTTCGCCCAGTTCAACATTCAGTTTCGAAACCGTACCATCGGTTGGCGCATAAATTCTTGTCCGTGCCAGATTGTCGTTTGCTTCTTTTAATGAAGCTTCCGCACTGCGCACCGAATACTCAGCGGCAAGCACCGTTTGGCGGGCAGCTTCCAGATCTGCTTTGGCAGCTTCAAACTGCGCCTTGGCGGCATCAAATTCGGCATCCGAAACTGCCTTTTTCTCATACAGCGATTTGGTTCGGTTAAAACTTAATTCGGTATTAACGAACGATGCATTAACCTGTGCTTCGCGGGCTTTAGAAGTTGCCATATTGGCTCTTGCCTGATTGAGCGCAGCAGCTACACGGTCGGCCGCGGCCTTTATCAGATCGGGGTTTATTGTAAGCAGGTGGTCGCCGGCTTCCACTTTCTGGCCTTCCTTAACGTGCAGTTCAACAATTTCTCCCGAAACATCGGCGCTAATCTTTACTTCAACCTCCGGTTGGATTTTTCCATTTGCCGAAACCGTTTCCACAATGGTGCGCAGAACAGGTTTTTCGGCACTCACTTCCATAGCCGAGGATTTACCAATCCAACCTGCCTTTTTTGCAAAAATGCCTGCAGCAATAAATACAACTACAACTGCCAGGATTATTTTGGTGCTTTTTTTCATAAACCGATAGGTTTACCCTGATAAAAATCAAGGACTTTAACTCTTAAAATAAATTCGTACCGGGCCTGAGCCAGGTTGCTTTGCGCATTTAATAATTGATTTTTTGCCGTATTAAATTCCAGCGTGTTTACCACACCAACATCAAAACGTTCCTGCATGTAGGTAAAGGATTCTTCGAGTGCCTGCACCGATTTTAGCGTAGCGTTGTAACGTTCAAATGCTGCACGGGCATCAAAAAATGCCGTTTGAATATCCCTGCGAAGCTGGTTTTTCTGAATTTGTTCACCCAATCGGGCGTTTTCAACTGCAATTTTTTGCATCGAAACCTGATTGCGTGTCCTCAAACTATTGAAAAGCGGCACATTCAGCGAAAACCCAAACGTTTTGTTCAGGTTCTGATTCATCTGGTCCCGATACGGTGTGAGTTCAGTAATGGGTACCTGCACATCAATATCAATTGGCTGACCCATAAAAGTTCCCAAATTTTGCGTTTCGGTAGTATAACCGGTAACTTTTCTTGAAAGCTCCGAATACCCGGTACCAAATCCGCCGAAGGCTGAAAGCGAAGGGTAATAACCGCCGCGGGTGGCCTGAAGAGTTTTTTCGGCACTTCGCACAGTGTAACCGGCGCTGAGAATACCCGGCTGATTGCCAAGGGCAACCGTATATAAATCCCTTTCGTTGTA
>JAGQVC010000256.1 GCA_020438185.1 Bacteroidota bacterium | reverse complement strand
CTGTGCTACGATTTGATAACAAAGGAAACTTACCTGTTGAGGTAAATATGTTTGATGCGTCCGGTCGGCTTGCCTTAAATGCAGTGAGTAACGGCTACATCGATATAATCGGTCTTGAAAGAGGCTTATATATTTTGCAAATTCGAAGCAAACACAACATTAAAACGGCTCGTGTAATCCTTAATTAGCCTATTTAGTTGATTTCCGGGCAGTTTGAGCTTGCTCCGTTCTGAATTCAAAAATTTGTTTTGTCTTAATCAGCTTTTCAGGCTGAGCAGTTAAAACTTCCTGAAATTCAATTTGATTACCGAAGTCGTCATAAGCCCAGTTTCTGGTGCTTACCAGTGTATTGGACTGATCAAAGATTCTTTCCCTGATTTTCTCACCGTAGGCGTTGAAAACCAGCTCGCGGTGACCTATGTGATCCATACTTGCAGCCGGACAATCGCAAAGTTTGTATTCTGTCGAAATGATTGAACTATCGGTATAGGCAAGCTCATTCTTGTATACTTCCTTTTGCTCTTCGTCGAAGCCGCTTTGCTTGATAACCTTGTAATCATTGTCAAGCTGGTACTTGTAGTAAATCCACGAAAGCATTTTACGCTTTTCTTTATTGTTATAACGGGTTTCCTGAAGAATCAAGCCGTCCGGGTCGTATTCCGTCATCACCATTTCCGCATTCTGCGGGATGCGCTTTCCTGCAGCATCCATTTTATAATGGCATTTCTGGTTTCGCCTGCCGGCTGAATTCCAGGTATCATCATAAACCTGTTTTTCTTTCAGTTCACCATTCGCAAACATTTGCTCTTCAAGCAGATGGCCTTTTTCGTCATAAACGAATTTAACCTGATACAATGCAGAATCCGCCTTGGTAAAATGTTCGGTTCGCTCAATCTGACCATCTGAATTGTAATAGCTAACCTCTTTATGGTCAGCGCGAAGATGCTTTAGGATATGAGAAGCCAGTTTTCCTGACTCATCGTATGTATAGCGTATATCGCCTGATTTATTTCCGTCTTCCGAAAAAGTGCCGGTAGATTTAATCTTGCCATCCAGGTCATACATGTCCTGGCTAATCAGATATTCACGGCCGGAGCTGTCGCCAACTCCGAATTGATAACGGGTTTTCAGCTTAGGTGCTTCCCGGTGTTGTTGCTTTTGAAACAACTTACCCGGATTTTCAAGCACAAATCGTTTTTCTTCCTGTCCAAAACCTTGGAAAACAAAGATAAAACTGAAAAAAATGATAGTGATTAAGGAATGCTTTTTCATAGGCAATTCACTGATTTTCTGAAACTAAGCTATGGCGAAAGTAACAATTTTGCAAGTAATTAACAAAGTTTTCAACAGGGCATACGAATAACTTTCGGTAATTGTTACCTCTTGGGGAATTACCTCCCCTATTTTTGTGGAGGCGGCAAGTATGATAAAAGACATCATCCAACCGGAAGTTACGGACATCGCAATGGCCGTAGTGAACGAGATTACGGAAGACGATAGCGGTTGGTTCGTATATCTTCTGAACCTCAAGGATATTCCCGTTAAGGGCGTTCTGGTGAGTTCAAAAGGTTACGGAGAAGTTGACGGTGAAAACATGAGAACGAGTGTGCTGCGCCATTTCTTTGATGAGTTGCCGGCTAAGTCTTACTGTAAGGTCGAGCCAATCATCGAGGATGTATTTAAGCTTTCCAATGAATATTGGGTGAGTTTTTATGTAGGCGAACTGATTCATGACAAGAAATTTGTTTTTCTGCCCGAAACAATCTCGAGTGAAAACTTCACAACCATTCCACTTTTGGGAGTGAAAGGTGTGATGATCCGCTGATTTCATTAACTAAAATCAGAATTCACCATGGAAACATCCTTGTCTCCATTCGATATTATTTTCATAGATATTGAAACAGTTCCAGCATACAGCGGCATTGAGAAAGCTCCGCCTGCAGAGCAAAAACACTGGATCAAAAAGGAACAAAACATTCAATCCGGCCTGGCGGCAGAACCTGGCAGTCATTACCAGCGAGCGGGTATTTATGCCGAATTCGGCAAAATAGTTTGCATCTGTGCAGGTAAACTCAGCGCCGAAGAAGGGGTGGTTTATCTGAACCTCAGCACATTTTGCAATAGCAACGAACATCATTTGTTGCAGGAGTTCAATTCATGGCTTTTGAAAAACAGTGATAAAAACAGCCGCTTATGCGCACATAACGGGAAAGAGTTCGACTTCCCTTACATGTGCCGCCGTATGCTTATTAAAGGAATTGCTTTACCGGAAATTTTAAATATTTCAGGCAGGAAACCCTGGGAAATCAGGCACCTCGATACACTCGAGTTGTGGAAGTTTGGTGATTACAAGCATTATACATCGCTCGATCTGCTGGCCCATAGTTTCGGACTTAATTCGCCAAAACAAAACATGGATGGCTCGATGGTGAATGATTTTTATTACCGGAAAAAAGACCTGAAAAGCATCCGAAAATATTGCGAAGACGATCTCTGGACGCTTGTTGCAGTGTTTCTCCATATGAGTGGACAAAAACAGGTCTTGCCTCGCCATGTGGAAGTTGAGCGAATTTGCTGATTAACAGATGATAAGCTCATTTCTATTTAGTCTTTCCCGCTACTCCCGTATCAATCTATGTTAATTGGCTTTGTGCTAACTTGCGGCAGATTTTTTTATGAAGACACTCCGCTTTTCTGTGCTATTGATACTCGTGTTTGTAGCCTCTTGTCAGAGCAACCTGCAGCAACACGGTGAGCTATTTTCGGAGGTTATGTTAACAGAAAAAGGCCTGTTCAGGGGCGTTCAGCTTGGCGAGGAACGAGCCAAAGTTTTGGCTGCCGAACAAAACACACCTGCAGAAGAAGGTGAGCATTTCCTCATATATTCCGGAAAATCCGGAACAACCGGCGACTGGAGCATTCGCTATGGTTTTGAAGACAATCTGGTTTACGACATTCTTTTCGATGCGGAATTTGCTGACACTTCCGAAGGTTTGGGTTTACTGAGAGGTTTCAGAAGTTATTTTAACGACCGCTACGGCTTATATATTAAAGAAGGTGGCTATCTGGTCTGGAAAGGAAATCCGGCAGATAATGCCGATGCTGTAATTGAGATGATTGATGAAAGTGAATTTACCGATTTCGGCCAGTTTACTT
>JAGQVC010000255.1 GCA_020438185.1 Bacteroidota bacterium | reverse complement strand
CGTTCCGATTAAGCAAAAAGAAAAAATCCAGAAAGCTTACCGCACCGCTATTGATGCGCAGTTTGCCAAGCTTAAAAATATGTCGGCCGAAAGCCGCCGGGAAGCGTTCCGTAATCAGGTTCATTCAACTTCGGGTGAACATGGCGGAAAGGATAAGTTGCAGCACCAGCGTAAAGTGGTTCAGGATAAAATCAAGCGGCTCGAAGGCGATGTTCAGACGCTTGAGAACAACATTGGGTTTTTTGCCAATTCCAAATCCAAAGCCGCCGATGATATGCGTCGCGATATTCAAAAGAAAATTGCCAAAACACGCGAGGAAATTTCGCAGCTGCGCGACCAGCTCAGGATTCTGAGAGAGGAAGCTTAGTGGCTGCCAACAGAGCATCCTGCGCTATTTGCGGGATGTCTTGTTGATTCATGCAATTGAAGTGTTTTTTTGGGCATTCAGCATATCCGATTTTTGAACAAGGTCTGCATTTCAGGTTTTTCACTTCGTGAATAACTGAAAGGGAATTGTGTTCAGGCAAATACGGATACATACCAAATTGAGGCACAGTATTACCCCAGATTGAAATGATTGGTTTGCGAAATGCAGCTGCAATATGCATGAGGCCGGTATCGTGTGTAATAACCGCAGATGCTTGCCGGATAAGCGATGCCGAGCCTCCAAGATTTAATTTTCCGCAATAATTAATTACATGAGGGAATTTTTCTTCAAGCGTATTTCCGATGTTTTCTTCGGCTTTTCCGCCTAAAACCAGCACAGGAAAAGAAATTGCGGCGCATAATTCGGAAATTTTTTCAGGAGGTAATTTTTTGGTTGGGTGCAAGGCCCCGGGAACCAACGCTATATAGCCTTCCTGGTGAGATTCGGGAAGATTTTTAATATTAAATTCATCTTCAGGATGGATGAAATAATCCAATCCTTTATTATCGTTTTTTACACCCAGTGAAGCTACTGTTTCCAGGTAACGATCCACAATATGTATATCGGGAAGTCTGTTTATTTTAAAATTAACCAGCAGGAATTTTTCGATATTTAATTTATTAAACGAGGCGCCCGGCCGGCCAAGTGCCCGTTTAACTCGCAGCGACCTCAGATTGTGATGCAGGTCGGCAATAAAATCGAATTTTAATTTTTTTAATTCGGTCAGGATTTTTGACGCTTCATTGTCGTCCCATTCCCACACTTTGCTGATGTACGGATTGTTATTGAGGATTGGAACAAATGCCTTTTTGGTTAAAAAGTGAATTTCGGCACCGGGAATCTGATTATTCAGGCAGCGCATCACCGGTGTGGTTAGCACGATATCGCCTATGGAGCTGAAACGGATAATTAGAATTCGCATGCGGCCTGATTATTTGCAAAACTAAGTATTTCCATTGTTCCTGCTTATGTGTGTTATTTGCTTCGCAAAGATGTTAATGCGAAATGAATTAATTAAAAAGGGTAGCGCTAGTTTTTTTCAAATTATTTTAATTGGAAAAATAATTCCGGAAATTGCTTTTAGTACTTTCGTGCAGCCTGTTTTTGAGGTTTAAATTTATCCGCCTGAAAAGGCGTAATAAATACAGATTTAATGAAATTAATTGATACCCACACGCATTTGTATTTGCCTGAGTTTGACAACGACCGGCATGATGTTGTTAGGCGGGCGATTGATGCTGGAGTAGAGCGTATGTATTTACCCAATGTGGAAGGAGAAACCATAGATGCTATGCATGAACTGGAGGCTGCATTTCCCGGTAATTGCTTCGCAATGATGGGTTTACACCCTTGTTCGGTGAAAAAGGAAACGATGGAGCAGGAGCTTGCATTGGTAGAAACCTGGCTTTCGAAAAGAAAATATCCCGCCGTTGGCGAGATTGGGCTGGACCTTTACTGGGATAAAAGTACTTTGGAAATTCAGGTTGAGGCGCTAAGAATTCAATGCAGCTGGGCTCAGAAATACAATATTCCGGTGGTTTTGCACAGCCGCGATTCAACTGCCGAATGCATTGAGGTTATTTCGGAATTTACAGGGACAGATGCCGGTTTGAAAGGTGTTTTTCATTGTTTTTCGGGAACTGCCGGCGAAGCAAAAGCGATTACAGAAATGGGCTTTTTTCTGGGTATCGGCGGACCGCTTACTTACAAGAAAAGCACGCTGGCAGAAAGCATCCGGGAAATTTCCACGGATTATCTGGTGCTCGAAACCGACGCACCGTATTTAAGTCCGGTTCCCTACAGGGGAAAACGCAACGAATCGTCGTACATTCGTCAGGTGCTTGATTTCCTGTCGGAAGACCGCATGATTGGAAAGGCTGAACTGGCAGAAATCACCACAAGAAACGCTTTGAAACTGTTTGCTTCGCATGAGTCGTAAACCTTCGGTATTAATTATTTACACGGGCGGAACCATTGGTATGGTTAAAGATACCGAAACCGGTACCCTGAAACCTGTGAATTTTGAGCGCCTTCAGGCCAATATTCCTGAAATAAGCAGAATGGAAATTGAGCTTGATATTTTCACACTTGAACAAACTATAGATTCGTCGAATGTAGAGCCGGCACACTGGATTCGGCTGGTTGAGGTAATTGAACAAAATTACGACAGATACGACGGTTTTGTGATTTTACATGGTTCGGATACCATGGCGTACTCGGCTTCGGCATTGAGTTTTATGATTGAAAACCTGAGTAAACCGGTCATTTTTACCGGCTCACAGTTGCCTATAGGTGTGCTGCGCACGGATGCGCGCGAGAACTTTATTACTGCCCTTGAAATGGCTATTCTGAAGGAGTTTGGGAAGTCCAAATTATGCGAGGTATGCGTTTATTTTGAGTATCATTTGCTGAAAGGCAACCGTACCATTAAATCAAGTTCGAGTCATTTTAATGCATTTAGCAGTCCGAATTATCCGCCTTTGGCGGAAGCGGGAGTAAATATTCGTTTTAACGATCCGGTTTTAAGGCCTCCGGCCGATGGACCAACGATTTTTCATAAAAACCTGGATCCAAACATTGCTATTTTGAAGATTTTCCCCGGAATGACTAAGGTTTACGTGGACAGCATATTGAATATTCCGGGATTAAAAGCGGTTGTTCTGGAAACCTTTGGATCGGGAAATGCGCCCACGTTTGACTGGTTTATTGAAGCTCTTCGAAACGCTGTTTC
>JAGQVC010000254.1 GCA_020438185.1 Bacteroidota bacterium | reverse complement strand
AAAGTCTGCCGATAAAAATCCGTCAATGAAATTCAAGTCAACAGTTTGAACTAAATTCATAGGAATCGAAAATGAAAGTCCCGCACATTCTCAGGGCTCGACACCTCTTCTGCCCTATCAAGTCAATTCTAAAGACGCGAGGAAAGTCTGCCGAGAAAAGTCCGCCGCGGCAATGACTAATTAACGGCCACCGAAACGAGCGCGTTGAAGTCAGCTGAAATTCAATTGTCAAAAATCCAAGCGAAATACAAATGCAAAATCTTTCAAATTATTAGTTTGTCGAAGCTTGTCCTTTTACCGAAATCGACCTTAAAGAACGAAAGCAAAAATGCGATTACAGCTAACTAGTTTGTATCCGCGGTGGTGTTCGTGTTTTTGGAGGGTGGATTGGGTATTCCTAATGTGTCAAGGGGACTGCTGATGCTACCTACCTTTCTGCTACTCAGGTGAGTATATATTGTTGTTGTTTTGATGCTGCTGTGACCTAACAAATGTTGAATGTACCTGATGTCAGTGCCGCTCTCCAGCAAATGTGTTGCGAAACTGTGACGCAAGGTGTGCACTGTTGCCTTCTTCTCAACACCGGCCTTGAATAAAGATCGCTTCATTACCTGCTGAACACTTCTTTCACTATAAGGTTCACCTGCCATTTGCCCTTCAAATACATAGTCATTGCTGCTATTTCGCTTTTGAAATTCACGGTAGTGCATTAGCTGATCAACAATCATTGCAGGCAGCATCACATGCCTGTCCTTTTTACCTTTCGCCGACTTAATATGTATCTTGTATTCAGCAAAGAGAATGTCTCCCCACTTAAGATGGACAATTTCACCCAATCGCAAACCTGAACCATATGTCATGAGCAATAAAAGCCTGTGCTTGTTATTTTCCAATTGCTCGAAAATACGCAGACATTCAGCTTTTGTAAGGACCGAAGGAAGCTTCTTTTCTTTTTTCGGTCTGGGCAACTCAAGCTGCCAACCTTTTAAACGCAAAACATCCCGGTAATAAAATTTTATAGCATTGACCATGCTATGGCCACTTGCGCTTTGCAAACCACTCATCATCAATCCGGAAATGTAGCGAATGACTTCCCTCTCTGTGTATTCTGAAGGATCGCGGTAATCATGATCTAGCATGAGTCGGACCATCCAGCCACCATAAGCTTTAATTGTTGAAGAACTGTAATTTTTAGCCATCATCATATTAATCATGTCTTCCAGAGCCGGCCGGACTGATTCGGGAACCTGATGCAATAACCTTTCGCGACCTGCTGTAAGACTGAGCTTTTTACGGGAAGGTGCATTTGACGATTTAAGATAGGATTCGGGAAGTTCAATGTCCCATTTGAGTTTATCCTCCTCAAACATGAGTTTCAACGTGTTAAGTACATCCGGCGTAGCCGGCAATAAATAACACTGAGCATCGCGACTGTAACGGCTAAAAGAAAAACGCCGGATGCGATCAGTGAATGAAAAGCGCGAAGGTAAATGAACCTGCATAAAACAGGCATCTGCCTTGTGCTCTCTGATATTAACTGTTCCCATCACTTCCTGTTTGAATTCACGCGAAGATACTTGAGGGAAAAACCCTTTAACGCCAAGTATTTCCTCCACCTTTAACCGGACATCATCGTTCTGAACGGCCATGTAACATTTGTAATTGTTGTTCCAGTGGACTCCTTTAACTTGTTTCAACTGCTCCACAATGTGGTAGCGATAATTAAGCTGAAAAACCCAATACCGACCTACGCTGTCCAAAAGCCTGAGATCTGAAAAGTTTTCGGGCCGAACATCTGCCCTATGTTCCGATTGCAATACCGGAGTGTCCGGAACTGACGGAATTTCGCCCGAAAGGGCTATGGATGGAATTTCACGGTCTTCAACACCGGCCATCTGCTTTTCTGACTTCTGCTTTTCAGGCAGCAAAAGAATAATATCTAAGGATTTTAAGCTATTGAACGCTTCAGGAGTGTAATCCAGGTACCAGCAGTTTAATGTTTTACTCCACCTTGCTCCGGTTTTCTTAATAATAGGGATCAGCTCCGAATCGTAGTTGAAACGAATAGCAATTCTGAGAGCATTTCTATGAAATACCTTTTCAAGCCGAACTTCGGTTGATGATGACATAATAAAATGAATGGATGAGCTAATTTAGTGATAAAGAAATACAGGCAACTGAAAAGATGAAAAAAGATATGCACATGGATGTTGAAAATTGTGTCGATAAGTGTGCAAATTATCATTTACATAAGTACACCTGCTGAGAAGTGCAGAAAACACTTTTTCTTATATAAATTCATCATAAATAAAAGCGAACCGGAAAATATGTTAGCCTTTTCGTTATAATTAAATTCGAAATTTTTAATATGTGCCAATCTCAAATTTAACGAGCAGAGAAAGAATAATACTAAACATTTAATGAATATTTACACAGTTATATTATAAAGGAACAGTTCAGTGACTGCGAAATTCCTTAAATGTGCGAGAAAAGTCTTTTAAATTGTATAATTGACCTTTGCATGAGAATGTTAATTTATATGGGTCAATTTCTGACTCATATTGAACAGAGCCATCCGGAAAAATTTCAAAATAAACTTTCAGTGCACCATCATGCTCTTCAAACTTAGAAAGATTGAAAGAGGTCTCTAACTCAAGTATGAAATTGCCATTTAAACTATCCACTAATCCAAAACCCTTTACCCAATGACTCATCCGAAACTCATTATGTTCAGTTATCAGCCTGAATCTGCCGCCAAAGACAGGCAATTCTTCTCTGAATGGATTCTCCATAAAAATTTAATATTAATTGGTATATCCTCAAACCGAAACAAAAATGTGCTCCAGCCAAGCTTCAGCCTGTAAAAAAACTCAAATTCAGGAAGTCATTATCCCTGCGAAGCAGGATATAATTTTTAAAAAATACGAATAAAAACTCAGGCCCTTTTTAAACCCTTTAAACCGAAAAATAAAGTGAGTAAATTTACAAATAGCAAAACAGTGAAAAATATCCAGCAACCACCTGAGGAGGAAGAAGAACTACTATCTGTCATATTCAATGCATTTGTAAATAATTTAAGGTTTAAAGGAACAAGAAAAAGACCGAAAAGAAGACTGAATGATCCCAGAAATTTTATCATGACATTCAATATTAGGTTAGAATAAAATTAGTTGTCACTTCTACCGATCATCTCA
>JAGQVC010000253.1 GCA_020438185.1 Bacteroidota bacterium | reverse complement strand
TGTAACCAAGGACATGGCGCTTATGATAAGAGATGAAGCGATAAAAGCCGGAGTAAATGCAGAACCCGACCCGCTTGATTTCTCGGTGTTTTATCAAAGAGCCTTTGCGCACGACTTTGATGCCATGATGGGAGCCTGGTCAAAGTCATCACGCCCCGACGATCCAAGACAACTCTGGCATAGTGAAAGCTGGTCGGAACATGGAGCTAACTTCACCGGGTTTGGCTCGGAGTACACCGACTCCCTGATTGGTGAAATAAACAGGGAACTGAATCCCGCGAAGCGGAAAGAACTGATGCACCAGCTGCAAAATGAAATAAACAGGCAACACCCTTACGTTTACCTGTTTAATGCCACACGCAAAGTTGCGCTGCATAAGCGATTTGGCGACCCCTCCTTTTCGGCAGAGCGACCACATCTGGTTTTACCATCCTTACTTTTGGAACCTGCATTTGCAAATGCCACTGCCAACTAAACCGGGCTGCAAAATGTGCAGCAATAATTAATAATTTTGGGCACTTATGGGATTAAAATCACTGCTTGCCAGACCATTTGCCTCGGTTGTTGCCAAAAGGGTTAAAAAAGTCAGCTTAAACGCAACTGCTGCGCAGGATAAAGTATTTAAACAACTTATTGCTTCGGCTGCAAACACTGCCTTTGGCAGAGATCATCATTTTGATAAGATTAAAACCTATGAGGACTTTAAAAAGCAGGTTCCCATTCGGGATTACGAACAATTAAAGCCATACATTGAACGGGTTACAAAAGGTGAAAAAGATGTTTTGTGGCCGGGTAAACCCATTTATTTCTGCAAAACATCCGGAACCACTTCGGGCACGAAATACATTCCGATTACATCCGATTCTATCGGTAATCACATTAATTCGGCCCGCGATGCACTTTTGCTTTACATTCATGCGACAGGAAATTCTGATTTCCTGAACGGCAAACTGATTTTCCTCTCGGGTAGTCCTGAATTACAGGAAATTTCGGGTATACCACTTGGCAGGCTTTCGGGAATAGTAAATCACCACGTACCCGGATACCTTCGCCGCGACCAGATGCCCAGTTATAAAACCAATTGCATTGAGGACTGGGAAAAAAAGGTTGAGAAAATTGCCACAGAAACGCTGAAAGAAAACATGACTTTAATCTCAGGAATTCCATCCTGGGTGCAGATGTATTTTGAGGTATTGCAGGAAAAAACCGGGTTTAAAACGATAAAGGAAATATTTCCGAATTTCTCAGTATTTGTTTACGGAGGGGTTAATTTTGAGCCTTACAGAAGTCGATTTGAAAAATTAATTGGGAATAAAATAGATTCCATTGAAACGTTCCCGGCTTCTGAGGGATTTATTGCATATCAGGACGCGCACCCATCAGAAGGATTATTGCTGATTGTAGATTCGGGCATTTTTTATGAATTTATTCCTTTGGAAGATTTTCACTCTGAAAACCCGCGCCGTGTTTCGCTTGCAGATGTGGAAATTGGAATTAATTACGTGTTAATTATGAATACAAATGCCGGTTTGTGGGGATATAATATTGGTGACACGGTAAAATTTGTAAGTAAAAATCCATATCGTTTAATTGTTTCCGGGCGGGTAAAACATTTTATTTCTGCATTCGGGGAGCACGTAATTGCCGAAGAAGTAGAACTGGCATTAAAGGAGGCCAGCCTGGGCGAAACCATCGAAGTTGCAGAATTTACGGTTGCTCCGCAGGTTAGTCCTGAAAATGGATTACCCTACCACGAGTGGTTTATTGAATTTAAAAATAAGCCATCGGACCCTGAAAAATTCCGTTTAAAAATGGATCAGGCACTTCAGAAAAAAAATATTTATTACCGGGATTTAATTACCGGAAAAGTATTGCAACCACTTGTAATCAGAGCTGTAGAAAACGACAGCTTTATTCATTACATGAAATCTCAGGGAAAACTGGGCGGACAAAATAAAGTTCCCCGTTTAAGTAATGACCGGAAAATTGCGGATGAATTAATTAAAAACACCCGCGAAACCTGGGGACTTGATAATTAATTAACGAAGTTTAATCACCTGCCCTTCAGTTAAAACTGAATTTTCGGACAATTGATTTAATTTAATTAAGGAAGATATTTTAACAGCGTATTCCTGTGAAATATCTCTTAATGATTGTCCCGGTTTCACGGTAGCTGATTTTTCTTCCGCTTTTTTTCTTTTTGGCTGTATATAAACCACTTCGCCCGGTTTAAATGCATAGGATTTTGAATCCAGATCGTTGTATTTGGTGATTTGCCAGCTTAAAAGGTCCAATTCGCGGGTTAGTTTTTCGGGAGTATCGCCATCGTGCGCCAGCACATATTTTACGCGATTCCGGGAACGTACAACCCGCTCTTTTTCAGTGAAGACAGAAATTTCCGGAGCTTCAGTTATTTCTGTCTTCTTTTCGACAACAACTGTGGCCGGACGACCGGATAATACTTCCGTATCGTATTTAAAAAGCGTGTTTTCCTCAACAGTTTTAATTAACAATTCGGCATATCGTGGATTAGTAGCATAACCGGCCTTTTTCAATCCGTGTGCCCAGCCTTTGTAATCATCCTGCGATAGCAGAAAAAGTGAAGCATAGCGCTGCGAGTTTTTTAAAAATAGTGAATGGTCCTCGTATGAAGCCAGAACGCTTTCATATTTCCTGAAACATTCATTCTTTTCATCATCGTCCTTGTAAAAAGCAGGCCCTGTCCATTCCTTTTTGCATTTAATGCCAAAATGATTTCTGGCCTCAGTTGCCAGGTCGCTGTTACCTGAAGAAGATTCCAGAATACCCTGAGCAAGTGTAATTGAAGCCGGAATCCCGTGTTTACGCATTTCAGTCATTGCATTTTCCTTGTACATTTCAATGTATTCGGCAGTAGTCATCCGGCGTTGAGCCGAAATGAGCAGAGGAAAAAACAATGCTGCAAGAAGAAATTTTCTCATACCACAAAAGAAAGTACTGCCCGAATTCAACGCGGATTTACTCAGTAAATTTTTGAACACACAAAGGTGAAATGCCTACAAATCAGATTATCAGACAATTAAACCTACGCTGGTATTGAGGGTTTGCTTTTACCTTTTTTCCTACCTTTGCGCGCCATTTATTTAGTTGCCCTTCCTATGAAGTTATCACAATTCAAATTCAAGCTTCCTCCCGAACTTATTGCTGAACGTCCTACCGATAACCGGGACGA
>JAGQVC010000252.1 GCA_020438185.1 Bacteroidota bacterium | reverse complement strand
GAACCGACTGCCTTATTATCCGGCCCTTTTTCAAAATGCATTCGGATCGCCTAAGATTTCGGTCGAAAAGATATCTCAGGCAATCGGGACTTTTATGTCCAGCATTCAATCCACTGATTCAAAAAATGACCGCTTTCTGAGCACCGGTGATCCAACAGTTTTTACCTCGCTTGAAAACAGGGGTTTCAATTTATTTTTCGAAACGTACAATTGTGCCGGATGCCACGATGTATTTCCCGGCGAATATAACTCTCCCGGGTTTTTCAATATTGGTCTGGATACCTACAGCGAAGATCCAGGTTTAGCCGGATTGCCTGACAAATCGTCGGAACGGGGTGTTTTCAGAACTCCTAACCTGAAAAATGTTGCCCTTACAGCTCCCTATATGCATGACGGGCGCTTTGCAACGCTGGATGATGTTTTAGACCATTATTCTGAAGGTATAAACGAAACACCCGGACTCGCACTTCAGCTTAGAAACGGACAAGGTCAGCCACTCAGGATGAATATTCCCGATGCGGACAGAAAAGCCTTATTGGCTTACCTGAACACATTCACGGATTATACAGTGATTGCAGATGTAAAATTTTCGGATCCATTTGTAAAAGCTGAATGAGAATAGTGTTTTTTACCATGCTGCTTGGATTGAGCGGAATCAATTTGAGTGCACATAATTCTGAAAAAGGCGATTCCTGTCGTTTCTCACATTATGTTGGAATTCAGGGAAATCAGCTGCTGCATCAGATTCTTGCTTTCAACAACTCAAATCAAAGTATCAGTAATCCTTATTTGTTGAATTATGCCCTAAACAATCGCAATTCTGGTTGGGGGTTTCATTTGGGAGCAGGTTATCAGTTCCAGAATTCGGGCGATAATGATGGAATAACGGATCGAAAAACGTACATCAATAATTTATCAGCCCGGATAGGGCTAGACCGACTGATTCAGCTAAACAATCGCTGGCAGGCCGGTTTTAGCGTAGATGGCCTGTATCAGGCGAATATCAATAAAACAGAGACCAAAACAGTTAATTTCGACACGCTCATTACCAAGATAAAAACCGGAACCAACAATATGGGCGGAGGTTTAAGATCGTATCTGCGATTTGGCATTACCAAACATATTCTGCTTGGAACTGAAGCAAGCGTATATTTCACTACCGGAAAGGAAAAGCTATCAACAGAGATTATCCAGTCCCTCCCATTTGGCGGAGGTACAATTGAGACAAAAGCTGAAACATCTCAGGATGTAAGCAATCTCAACATTAGCGTGCCTGTGGTAGTGTACCTGGTTGTAAGTTTTTAGATTCCTGATAATTGCTTTTTTGTGAAATCAGCCCGTGCAGCCTCCTGCCTGGTCGATTTTTATTTTTCTTTGCCGCATGCTTAAAATTTCACGCTCAGTCAACACACTAGTAATTGTCGCCTTATCGGCGGGATGTTTCCTTATTTCCTGCAAAGCTCATAAGAAGCATAATGCTGAAGAACAAATGAATGAGGCAATTGAAGCGAACATTGATTCGGTTGTAAATCTGCCGGAAATTGATTTCAGCGATCTGGTTGCTATGAGTGAAGAAGAAAAAATTTATAATCCTTCAGCTACACGAAAGAACGATATTCTTCATACAACACTGGACGTGAGCTTCGACATTCCGGCCCAGCAGCTATTCGGAAAGGCACTTATCCGCGTAAAGCCATATTTTTATCCGGTCGACTCGCTTATTCTTGATGCGAAAGCATTTGATATACATCAGGTTTCAATCATCAGCCCGCGTAAAGCGGGCGAAACAAAAGACCTGAAATACAATTACACGGAAAATACCCTGCGCATTGCGCTGGATACCTTGTATAACAGAAATCAGGAATACGAAATTCTGATTCGCTACACCGCCAACCCTTCGAAAGTTAAACAAACTGGAAGCGCCGCCATAACCGACGCCAGAGGTTTGTATTTTATTGATCCGAAAAATTCTATTCCGGATAAGCCGACTCAAATCTGGACACAAGGCGAAACAGAATCCTCGTCTTGCTGGTTCCCGACTATTGATAAGCCAAACGAAAAAATGACCCATACAATCAACATTACTGTTGAGGATAAATACAAGACGCTTTCGAATGGATTGATGACCGGTTCCAAAAAGAATAAGGATGGAACCCGAACCGATTCCTGGGATATGGACCAGCCCAATGCTCCCTATCTTGTTATGATGGCAATTGGTGAATTTTCGGTAGTCAGCGATAAGTACAAATCGATTGCTGTAGATTATTATGTGGAGCCGGAATACGAAAAATACGCAAGAAATATTTTTGGGAACACACCTGAAATGATTCGGTTTTTCTCAGAAAGAACTGGAGTTGAGTACCCCTGGAAAAAATATTCTCAGGTTGTGGTGCGAGATTACGTTTCAGGCGCCATGGAAAATACTTCGGCAACTTTGTTTGGAGAATTTGTGCAGCAGACTCCGTCTGAAATGATTGACCAGAATTACGAAGACGTTATCGCTCACGAATTGTTTCACCATTGGTTTGGGGATCTGGTTACCTGCGAATCGTGGGCAAATCTGCCTTTAAATGAATCGTTTGCCACATATGGTGAATATTTATGGAACGAGCATAAATACGGACGCGATGCTGCCGATCTTCATTTGCAGGAAGGCCTGAGTCAGTATATTGAAGAATCCTATCAGAAAAAGGTTGATCTCATCCGATTCGATTACGAGAACCGGGAGGACATGTTTGACAGACATTCCTATCAAAAGGGCGGATGCGTATTACACATGTTAAGAAAATATGTTGGCGATGATGCGTTTTTTGAATCATTGAGGACCTATCTGACAGACAACGCTTATCAGCCTGCAGAAATACATCACCTGCGTCTGGCTTTTGAAAAAGTTACCGGTGAAGATTTGAATTGGTTTTTCAATCAGTGGTTTTTGGCGAAAGGCCACCCGATAGTGAATGTAAAATGGAATTGGAACGAAGAAGATTCCATGTTAAACCTTTCGCTGGAGCAAACCCAGAATACTGATATTTCTCCAGTTTACAGACTTCCATTGGATATTGCGTACATGGTAAATGGCGAGGTGTTAAACACCCGAATTGATATGACTTCAATCAGTCAGGATTTTACTCTTCAATGCTCTGCGAAGCCCGAATTCGTACTTGTTGATTCAGAGCATCAGCTTGTTGGTCAGGTAAACCAGCAATTGAATGTGGATGAAGCTCGGGAG
>JAGQVC010000251.1 GCA_020438185.1 Bacteroidota bacterium | reverse complement strand
AAATATGACAGCGGGAAATATCAGGAGTTGTAAGCCCATTTGAGCCAAACTGCACCCCAGGTAAAACCTCCGCCGAAGGCGGCCAGAATTACATTATCGCCTTTTTTCAATTGCTTTTCCCATTCCCATAAACATAGTGGAATGGTGCCGGCTGTAGTGTTACCGTAACGTTCGATGTTCACCATAACCTTTTCCGGGCTAAGCCCCATTCGCTGAGCCGTAGCGTCGATTATTCTTTTATTTGCCTGATGTGGAACCAGCCATGCTACGTCATCCGAATGCAAATTATTCCGTTCCATGATTTCTGCTGCAACGTCAGCCATGTTGGTTACCGCGAACTTGAAAACGGACTTTCCTTCCTGATAAACAAAATGTTCACGATTATCGACTGTTTGATGGCTGGCAGGCTTTACTGAGCCACCGGCTTTTTGGTGCAAAAATTCTCTTCCTGCACCATCGCTTCTCAGAATAGAATCCATTACTCCGACTTCTTCGGAGGTGGGTTCCAGCATCACTGCACCGCAGCCATCCCCAAAAATAACACAGGTTTGGCGGTCCTCATAATCGATGATGGAAGACATTTTATCTCCACCAACAACAATTACTTTTTTGTGACTACCAGCCTCAATTAATCTGGCACCGGTAGTTAGCGCGTATAGAAATCCGCTGCATGCAGCGCCGAGATCAAAACCCCAGGCATTTTTTAATCCGCATTTATCGCTCACAATATTTGCTGTAGCCGGAAATACCATGTCTGGCGTAACCGTCGCCACAATAATTACTTCAACTTCTTCGGGTAGGGTATTTGTTTTTTTAAGAAGGCCTTTCACAGCTTCTGCCGCCATGTCTGAAGTCCCTTTTCCTTCACCTTTAAGAATATGTCTTTGCGATATCCCGGTGCGTGTGAGAATCCACTCATCTGTTGTATCAACCATTGTTTCAAGTTCCTTGTTGGTAAGTATGTACTCGGGTACATAACCCTGAACACCGGTGATAGCAGCTCTGAGTTTAGTCATGTTGGATTATCTCTTTAATTTTTTCTGTGAGTCTGGCACTTTCTACCTGATGCGCCAGTTTAATCATGTTTTTTATTGCGTTGGCATTCGAAATTCCATGTCCAACAATAACAGTTGAGTTAATGCCCAGAATCGGCGTTCCTCCGTAAGATTCGTAGTTAAAGCGGTTGATGTATTCACTGTTTACGCCACTCTTCATATAAATACCGTAGAATGCTTCCATCAGTTTGAGGACGACGTTTCCGGTAAAGCCATCACAGACCATTACATCGGCTTTATCGTTAAACAGGTCGCGACCTTCAATATTACCAATAAAATGAATATCCCCGGAATTTTTAAGGAGCTGATGAGCAGCCAATGTCACGGCGTTACCTTTTTCAGGTTCTTCGCCAATGTTGATTAATCCAACCGCAGGTTGAGAAATACCCAATACAGTTTCGGCATAAGTGCTGCCCAATTGGGCAAACTGAACGAGTGTTTCTGGTTTGCAATCGGCATTTGATCCAACGTCGAGCAGG
Source organism: Bacteroidota bacterium (assembly GCA_020438185.1). Classification (GTDB taxonomy): domain Bacteria; phylum Bacteroidota; class Bacteroidia; order M30B66; family M30B66; genus M30B66. The sequence continues at coordinate 1,711 of JAGQVC010000251.1, read as the reverse complement.
ATTCCGAATTTGCCACTTTCCTTGGGCACCAGCGACATAATGCAAGGACGCTGAACGCCCTCAATTGGTTTTACGCTGAGTACAGCACCAACCAGCATGGCGCCGGTATTTCCGGCTCCCGTGAAGGCATCAATTTGTTTTTCTTTAAGTAATCTGAAACCAACCGAAATGCTGGAATCTGTTTTAGAAGCGAAAGCTTTTGTAGGATTGTCACCCATACCGATAATATCAGGGGCGTGCACAATTTCGAAATCGGCCGGGTTTTTTCCACGGTCAATAAGTCCGTCGGCAATTTGTTCCCGGTTTCCAATCAAAACGACCTGAGTGGACACAGGAAGCTCGTCAACCGCCAGAATTGCACCATCCAGGGTAGCGTCAGGGGCGAAATCCCCTCCGGAGATATCGAGACCGATGCGCATAAAGCCTTGCTCGTTCAGCCGGTTATTGGTTGAGACGAAATCAGGCGTTTTCCTTCGCCGGAACCACCAGTTTACCTTTGTAATAAAGGTCGCCATCTACATAATATGCACGATGGTAAAGGTGAATTGTGCCGGTAGTTGAACACTTAGCAAGTGTAGGCAATTCTGCCTTATAGTGTGTTCTGCGTTTATCGCGGCGGGTCTTCGAAATTTTTCGTTTCGGATGTGCCATGGTATTCTATTTCAATCGTTTTTACGTTAATTATTTCCGGAAAGCTTTTTCAGGGCTTCCCATCTGGGATCTGTTTCGGGCTGATCCTCCGGCCCCGGTTCCGGAACACTCATCGAATCAAGCATGCTTATAACTGTCTGGTCGCAGATGCTTTTATCGCCGGTTGCCTCGCAATGCACAACGCGCAGTGGAAGCGACAGGGCAAGTGTTTCGTATAAGTACTGAGCAATGTTGTATTCGTAGGCATCAGGGCCCAGAAATACCAGTTCATCGTCTTCGGAATCTCCGTTGGATAGCTGCAGGATCAAACGCGCATCTCCTTCCACCGGATACGGTGCAGAGACAGCACAACGATCGCAACTAACCGTGAGAGTTCCCTTGAATGTGAAATTCAGCTGAAGATGATCGGAGCGCTTATCAACAATGATTTTTACCCCGATTGATGCTCCGTCAACCAAACTTTGCTCAAATGACTCAAAGAACGCATCACCAATTTCATAAGCAAACTCGTGAATGCCCTCTTTCAGTCCACCGAACTGAATCAAGTAATCCTTATGTGCTTCCAAAATCAGCTTCCTTTAAAAGGACGGCAAAGATAATTGATTTTTTGATTGCACAAGAGTCTGAACTCAAAACTATAACATACAATTAAAAATGACGATAAACCCTCATTCAATCAGGCTTTATCGGCAAATCCAGCGGTTTATGCTTCGGCTGCCATCGTTTTCGGTAATTTCAATCAGGTAAATACCGGCATCAAGCCTGTCGGCTGAAATGACTTCCTGCGAAGCAGAAATTTGCTGAGAGAAAAGGAGACGCCCGCTTAAATCAAGAACCCTGATTTGGGCAAGTCCGCCATTTTCGCGCTGTACTGTAAACGAGCCTGAGCCCGGATTCGGGAATACGGAAGCCGGATTGGAAGAAATATCTTCAATTGCACCCGTGACTATGAAACAAGAATTTAGAATGCCAGTACAATCTTCGGTGTACATATCCTGAGCAAAAAAACTCTCGTTATTGATGTCAGTATAGCATGTGTTTATCTGAGCGTGCCCGTCAA
>JAGQVC010000250.1 GCA_020438185.1 Bacteroidota bacterium | reverse complement strand
TGGTAGTGGTTACTTTATAATGTTGGTTTTGTGTTGGCTTCCTGCGAAGCAGTTACCAGTTTATTTTTTTCGAGCAGTTCGAGTGCCTTTTTTACAAATCTGTCGTTGCGGTTAAGGATGCTGTAAAACCCATCGTTGCCGAAAAGCGGCCTTCCCAAAAGCGCCAGCATCTGCGACGACAGCCATACTGACGATTGCTCGTATTGTTCCTTACGGAAAGGGACTCCTTCTTTTGAAGCAAATGTCGTAAACTCACTCATAACCTGAGCGATAGGAAAGCTTCTGACGAATTCATCTGCATCTTTGTATTTGCTTTCCAGAGCCTTGCGGTGCGAATCCACATAATCGAATGCGAATCGGTTGAGCAATCCGGCCGAAATCACCTCAGAAGCATATTTTGAATAATCGGAAGTATCTATTGAAATGAACACATCCGGCATAATGCCGCCACCACCATAAACTTTACGCCCCGAAGGTGTTTTGTACGCAAGCGTATCAAAGGCATTCACCGAATCAGCAGATAGCATTTCGCCATGTACAAACCTGTCATTCAACTCGTTGTAATAAGCTTCAATGCCTTCTGTATAAGGCTTTTGGATGCAGCGACCCGTTGGTGTGTAGTATCGCGCAATGGTTAATCGCATGGCAGAACCATCGTCAAACCGAACCTCTTCCTGCACGAGTCCTTTGCCAAAAGAGCGGCGACCAACCACCCAGCCTCGGTCGTTATCCTGTACGGCTCCCGAAACAATTTCAGAAGCGGATGCAGATCCCTCATCAATCAGAACCACGAGTGCTCCATTTTCGAACCCGCCCTTTGCAGTTGCAACAAAATCCTCGCGTTTCCTTGCCTGTCCTTCGGTATAAACAATTTTTCTCCCTCCCGGGAGGAATTCATCACATAAGTCAACAGCCGCGTTCAGGTATCCGCCCGGATTACCGCGCAGGTCCAGAACCAGCTTCTGCATTCCTTTCATGCGCAGCTCATTAAAAGCCTTCAGGTATTCACTGTAGGTTGTGGCGGCAAATCTTGAAATCTTAATGTAGCCAATCGTCGGATTCAACATATACCTGGCATCCAGACTGTAAATCGGAATTTGTCCGCGGGTTATGTTGTAATCGATATTACCTTTTTCAGATGGCCGGTAAATCGTCACTTTTACTTTTGTACCGCGCTCACCGCGGAGTTTCTTCATTACATCATCGTTGGTTACTCCAACACCTGCAATGCTTTCACCTTCAATGGCAATAATGCGGTCACCGCTACGGATTCCGAGCGCTTCGGATGGTCCGCCCGAAATGGCAGAAACAACCATAATCGTGTCGCGGCGAATATTAAATTCTACTCCAATTCCATCAAAATTCCCCTGAAGTTGCTCATTCATGGTTTCGGCCTCGGCGGCCGGAATGTAGGCCGAATGAGGATCGAGCTGCTCAAGCAATGCAACAATTGCATCTTCTTCAAGCGTTTTCTCATTCAGCGTATCCACGTATTCGTGCATGATGTACTGAAGTGCATCGCGCAATTTGTCAGAATCATGCAGCCGTTTAAAGCCTCCGGCAGTAAGTTCAACCTGAGGCCCGCCAAGAAAATACCCGATGAAAATGCCCGCAGCAATAGCAGCCCCGATCAGAAAGGGTATGAAAAAATATAATCTTGTTGATGGCTTATTTTGCATGCGAAATTAACAACGACCGGTATTTAATGTTATTGGCTTGTGACTGGGATTCCAGCGTTTTGCGGCAGTTCCAGCCGCGTAACTTCAACGCCGAATTTGCGAAGAAATTCAACGCCTTCATCTGTTTCAATTCCCTTGTATGCAGCATAGGAATTCAGAAAAAACACTTGTTTAATGCCAACCGACAATATAATTCTTGCGCAGGATAAGCATGGAGAAAGAGTAACATATAAAGTACTTCCCTCGAGGTCAACCTTATTGCGTGCTGCATACAATATTGCGTTGGCTTCGGCATGCAATGCCAGATAACAACTGCCTTTGCGATCGCGGGCACAACCGGTTTCCGGCCATTCTTCGTCACAGTTATGAGTTCCGGCAGGTGGTCCGTTGTAACCAAGAGAAATAATTCGGGTGTCCTTTGTGAGAACGGAGCCAACCTGCTGTTTTACACAATGGGAACGCAATGCAAGATTGGTTGCCAGAGTCATGTATATTTCGTCAAACGATGGTGCAGGTTGCCTTGACATGTTGAATTTGCAAAATTAAAAAAACGTGCGAAGCATTTGTGATTTGGCTCACACACACCGGATATGAGAAATGAGGAATCAAATAAACAGGATTTCGGCCAATTCCTCGAACGGAAAAGCCGGTGCGAATTCTCCCCCGTGCATCACTTCTGATGAGATCTCCAGAAACATGGGACGCTCATCGGCATAATGAACGGCAATCGAAATGGTTCCATACAATTGCTCGGGTTTCTCATTAATATGAAATGAAGGTACGTAAGGCCGAAGAACGTGGCGATCAACGGTTTCCTGATGCGAAACGCGGTTGATTTCCTGCCGGTCGCTCAGGAATAAATTGTATCCGATACGCATCACGCGGTCGCGGAAATAATCCTGCAGAAATGCAGGAATGTTTTTCCCCAAACCATCGAAATAATGAATAACAACCGTTCGCGAACTTCCGTTCCTGAAAACATGCATCGGAATATCGCCCGAAACACCGGAATGAGTAAGCGTGAAAGATGTGTAGATATTCTTAAGCACTTCGTGATGAGCCCCTTCGGCTATCCACGAACGGTATTGCTGCTTAAAGCGCTGCGGCCTCACCAGCATTTCCTGCACAACCGCTCCGGCATCCGCCTGCGAAGGCGATGAAAGCCATTTACGGATTTGTTGCAGGAGCTTTTCGAACATAATCAGCGATCGGCAATATTCACGTAATTCCTTTTTGCTGCGCCGGTGTAAATCTGGCGTGGACGGGCAATCGGTTCTTTCCGCTCAATCATTTCCTTCCACTGGGCAATCCATCCGGGCAAACGCCCGAGAGCAAACATTACCGTAAACATTTCGGTTGGGATGCCCATAGCTTTGTAAATGATTCCTGAATAGAAATCAACATTTGGATACAGCTTGCGCTCCACAAAATACGGATCGTTAAGCGCCGCTTCTTCCAGCTTTTTGGCAATATCCAGCAGAGGATCGCTCACGCCAAGTTTGTTAAGCATCTGGTCGCAAGCCTCTTTAATAATACTGGCACGCGGATCGAAGTTCTTGTAAACCCGGTGT
>JAGQVC010000249.1 GCA_020438185.1 Bacteroidota bacterium | reverse complement strand
AGTTCCTGCTATGCGTAACCGGCTGCTGCCTGGTCTTTCCGGAACGTTGGGTAACTCTTGCTTACCATATACAGACGCGGATTGAAGCGCGCTACATAACCGTCGAAATAACAGCTGCCGACATCGCCATCCGGTGATCATCGAAGCTTTCGAAAATAACAGTGCCATCCGTTTTCAAATCGGAGGCATCAAAAAACAAAACATCATCTGCTAAAAAGCGACTTTGCACACGAACCTTATTCAATTGTGAACACACAGCCGCTATGCGGTCAGTCTCTTTCACCCGAAGGGTGGATAAACCACTGAAACTGTATTTTTTACCCAAACCTACCAGCGTAAATGTCAGAGTCTGAAATAAATCGGGAATGTCCGAAACATCAATCCCAAGTGTAAAATCACGGCTTTCGCCGGATGAAATCACAAGTCCGGATTCCGTTTCATGCGACTGAACACCCAATAATCTGAAAATCGTGCTGCAAAGTGTTTTAAACTGAACTGAATACGAATAGCTTATCAATCAAAGCAGGTTGATTCCGGAGATGGGACGCGGCGCAGTATTGACTTACCAATAAAATGCGGCGAATCTCAATGTTTAAGTAAATTAAGACTATATGAAGACACCTCATTTTCAATCAGAACACGGTAACATCCGGCCGCCAGGCCGACCATATTGAAATAATTCTGGTTTGCCGTAAGAATATTGGATTGTACCACGCGGCCTGTTAAGTCGAAAACATTAATTCGGTGCTCACCGGCAGAGAGGCCGGCAATCCAAAATTCACCCACACCGGGATTGGGGAAAATGCGAATCTGTTCAAATGAATGCTCAAATGAAAGCGGAATTTCTTTCGAAACAATCAAAGTATCGGCACACCCGGCTTCATCCGAAATACTGCATGCAATATCCATCAGCATTATATCGGGCAAACAGTCGAGTGTATCGCCGGTGTGCTCAAGTATTGGAACCGATGAACCGGTTTCAAACACCTGCCAGTATTTAGTTACCTCTCCGTCTCCGCCTGAATGCATTGCAGTTGCAGCCCATTGTGACTGACATCCTATTACACCGGAAGTTTGAAAAATCAGGATTGAATCGATTGAGAAGGGTGGAAACTCGGTTATTTCAAATTCATAATCTACAGAACACCCGGGGCCATAATTCACCACAACGTTGTATAGTCCGGGCGAAAGATCCGAAATCAATGTTCCCTGAACTCCTGAACTCCATTGAATTGAGTTAATGTCATCCTCGCTTGTGAGCTGCAATTCAGCAAACCCGGTTGAGGTACCTTCACAGATCATGTCGGTGAAAGAAAAGCCAGTCACCGGACTAGGAATCATTGTAATTAACACAGGCGGCAAAATCTGAAAACTGCCATTGGTACTTACCATCACTGAAACTGAATCAGTTTGGCTTACAGTCAGAAATCTGTTAGTTGAATTATCCTGCCAAAGGTAGCTATCAAATTCTCCGGCATCCAGAACCACTGAATCGCCTTCACAGAAAGATATGCCTCCATAAACAAAAGAAATTTCTGATGCTATTGGAAATCCTTCTGTAACTTGTAACGTCTGGTTTACAGTTACGTCATAAAGAACATCGCGCTGACCTGAAGGCCACGATAAAACGAGAGAATCAATGGTTTCTGTGTCTCCAAATCCAAAAAACTGCCACATACTGTTTTGAGCCAGATACTGCTCTCCAATAAAGGTGTATCGACTTTGAACTGTGCTGCCTGTGTGAGCCTGAATGAGGACTCCCACTGCCTGTGGATTTGACGCGGTTGCTACAGGTAGTACCTTAAGCCAGTTACCGGCATTAGTGGCGTTGTTTATCCAAATCTGTGTTTTTTGCGGCAACTCGCTGTGTGTAACTATGTCGGGATACCCGTCATTATTAAAGTCGGCCCTTGCGGCAGAAAAAGTCTGCGATTGGCCATTTCCAAAACCAGAATTCCAGTTCAAACTGAATGATTGCTGCTCGTTATGAAGTAAAAAGTGATTGCCCTCCATTGAGAACTGCCAGGCCGGTGCCATACTCACAAACAAGTCTTGCAAACCATCACAATCATAATCAATCCAACTAGATGACCAGCACCACTGAAAAAACTGAACATTGTTCTGACCTGAAACATTGTCGAAATGAATTCCATCACCGTTCTCCAACAATATATTACCTATTTGGTAGGAATTTGTCATATACAAATCAAAGAATTCATCATTGTTGAAATCGCCAAATGTTCCTGACATAGCATCGATATAATAATCCATTCCTGTCTCAGCAGTCACATCTGTAAAAGTGCCATCGGTATTATTGCGATACATGTGGTTTGAAAAATTATCCTTGTCGTTTACCACGAATAAATCCGGCCACGTATCATTGTCATAATCAATCCAAACGGGAAGGAATGAAGTTTCCAATGAAGTATCTAATCCTGCAAATAGAGTGATATCTCTAAAAGTCAGGTCTCCATTGTTACGATACAGGCGATTGTAAACATTTTGACCGCTTACAGCTTCGTTGTTGTAATTGCAATGGTAAAAATCAAGGTCGCCGTCTTTATCAAAATCACCCCAGGCTTGACCATAGCCCCATTCAATACCGGGATGTTTCACAACATTTGCAGACTCAGTTATGTCTTCAAAAGAATAAGGTCCGGTGCGGTGAAAAAGCGACATGCCATTTTGTAAGGAGTTTATACTTAAATCCAGATTGCCGTCATTGTCAAAATCAACCCAGCAAACACTTGTGGGGTCAATGTCTTCAGTAACTCCTGTAAAAAAGACTTCGGTAAATCCGTTGTGATTGTTCTCGTAAAACTGGGGGATGTGTTCATTTCGCAACAGTACCAGGTCATCCCAGCCATCGTTGTTCCAGTCGTAGGCACTCACCCCATTTCCGTAGGATGAATTGCAATAATTGTCAATTCCATAAGATTCGGTTACATCAGTAAATATCTGTGCCCTGGGCACAGATGAAAAAACGAGAAATAACGCAATAAGCAATAAGTACTTCATAACAACCTGCTCTTGTTTGAAATAAATATCCGGTGGTTCCCCGCTTGGGCGGATGGGTAATTTTACAAAAATTCAAACCGAAAAACAATACGATTGAAAATTTAATTTCTCAATGCATAATGATAATTCTGGTTAGCACTGTGGTACCATCGTTAGCTACCGCTTTAAGTGAGTAAAGTCCGGCGGGCTGCTTTCTAAAATCGAATTGCAATCCATCAAGCGTATCATTAACTTCCTTGTTTT
>JAGQVC010000248.1 GCA_020438185.1 Bacteroidota bacterium | reverse complement strand
GGTGAATTCATCCTCATCCAGGTCGCCTTGCGGGATAGTGAAAACACCCATGCGGTCGAAAATGAAGCTCAGCGAGCCATTGGTTCCGAGGTTGCCACCATATTTATTAAAAACCATTCTCACATCCTGAACGGTTCGGTTGAGGTTATCGGTGGCGCACTCTACAAATACGGCAATTCCGCCGGGTGCATAACCTTCGTAGGTGGGTTCGGTGTAGTTTTCAGATTCTTTTCCGGCCGCCTTGTCAATATTGCGCTGTATGGTATCCTTGGGAATGTTGGCGCCTTTGGCATTTTGTATTGCCAGGCGTAGCCTGGGATTGGAATCCGGGTCTGCACCGGAAGCTTTCACCGACATCATAATTTCACGCAGAATGCGGGTAAAAACTTTCCCTCTGCGTTTATCCTGTGCTCCTTTGCGATGTTTAATATTCGCCCACTTACTGTGCCCTGCCATAATAGATAATGCGGCTAAATTACAAATTAAGCTTTGTGTTTTTTCAGGTAAGTCTTATGTTTCGGATAAACTCTTTCACTTATTCGTTTGCTTCGATAACGTAATTGCTTCGCAATGATTTGAACCTGCTGTTGCTTTTTTGTCCCGGAGTTTGTTTGAGTTCGATTTTAAGTTTACGGTGAGAAGCAGAAGCCAGGAATTGCTCAATTGCTTCTGCTATGTCATGATCAATAAAGGAAGCCGAACGCATATCCACAACAACCACCGACCCGTTTGGTATTTTTTGCAGTGCATTGCGGAGATGGTATTTATTGAGAAAAGTAACGTTGTTTTTAAGTGCTATAATTACCTGGTGGTTATGCGATGAAACTTCAATTGCTTTCTTAAAATTGCTGAAGGCCATAAATAAAATTCCGACAGAAAGCCCGATGCTGATCCCTTTGAGCAGGTCGGTAAAGATGATGGCTAAGATGGTAACAACAAAAGGAATGAATTGAGACTTTCCTTGTTTTAGCAGATGTTTGAATATTGCAGGTGAAGCCAGTTTAAATCCTACAACAAGCAGGATTGCCGCCAGCGATGAAAGTGGAATCCGGTTAAGCAAGGGTGCAAAAAGCAGCACACTTGCCAGCAAAAGAAAACCATGAATAATGGTGGACATTTTTGAAGCGGCTCCGGCCAGTATATTAGCCGAACTGCGCACAATCACGGCGGTAGCCGGAATACCACCAACGAAACCCAGAATTGTATTGCCCACACCTTGTGCAATTAGTTCGCGGTTGAGTGGTGTAAGCCGCATTTCGGGGTCAAGTTTGTCTGTGGCTTCTATGCTAAGCAAAGTCTCCAGGCTGGCAATCAATGCAATAGTAATTGCAACCATATAAACCTTCGGATTTGAAAAGGCCCCAAAATCGGGACTCGCGAAGTAATCAGAGCCACCAGCACTGAAAAGGTCAACCGGCAGTTTAACCAGATGTTCGTATTCCAGTGCAAAGTCCTTTAAAACAAGTATCGCTGTTTCATTAATTGCAACCCCAACCAAAGCCGCGAGCAAAGCACCGGGTATGACTTTTAATGCACCTAATTTATTTTTCAGTTTATTGTCCCAAAGAGTCATGGTGAGCAGAGCCGCAATACAAATAAATATTGCCAGTGGTGCCGGTTCCAGAAAGGCATAAACAATGTCGGTAAATGTGTTGTGCTCGGTTGTTTCCATGAATGTGAAGTCACCTTCATAGTCGAAATCATACCCAAGAGCATGCGGTATCTGTTTAAGAATGAGGATTATACCAATTGCTGCGAGCATACCCCGGATTACTGCCGATGGAAAAAAATTAGATAATACACCTGCCTTAAGCAATCCCATCAGCATTTGTAATACACCGGCCAGTACCAGAGCTGAAAGAAATGCAGGGAATGTTCCGAGACTTTCGATTGAGCTTAGCACTACAACGGTGAGGCCTGCAGCAGGACCGCTAACGCTGACATGTGAACCGCTGATTGCGCCAATTACAATTCCTCCGATAACCCCGGTAATGATGCCTGAAAATGCCGATGCGCCACTTGCCAGAGCTATTCCCAGACAAAGCGGCAAAGCAACCAGAAAGACCATCACCGAAGCGGGGAAGTCTTTTTTCAGATTATTTACCAGTGACGAATTTGCGGACATTTCAGGCAGTATAGGCTTCAAAAATTTTCTTTAACCTGCGCAGCAGAAGAAACATAACTACAGTGGCAAAAGCGAGCAGAAGGAAATTGACAAGGAAATAATTTGCCTTGTTTTCATAAGAATCCCACAAGGTAGCAAGAATTCCCGAAAGCTTATTTCCGATAGAAGTTGAAAGGAACCAGCCACCCATCATAATTGCTGTAATTCGCGGGGGACTAAGTTTCGATACCACCGATAATCCCATAGGACTCAGGAAAAGTTCGCCCACGGTTATAACACCGTAACAGGAAATAAGCCACCAGGGTGAAGCTTTTTCCATTCCGTTGTGGGTAGCATAAACGGCTGCAACCATTACCAGTGTTGAAAGAGCCGAAATAAGAAGTCCCCAGCCAATTTTGCCGGGTGTGGAAGGTTCCAGCTTTCGTTTTCGTAAAAAAGCGAAAAACAAAACCACCAAAGGTGTGAGTACCACAACCCAGAACGGATTCACCGATTGGTAAATTTCGGTATTCAGCAGGCTAACTTTCCTGCCTTCGGCAGGAAGGTTTTGCGGACTAACATTTCTGAAATACACGGGTTTATCAAAAATAACCTCGGCTTTACCATCTTTTTTTACCAATTGAAATTCGTTGTTGTAATGCGGAACGGAATCACTTTGGTAACTCAGCGATTCTGCCAGATAAAGGTTATCGGCAAGGGGTGCTACTTTTTCAGGTATTTCGCGGTCGGTGTAAAATTGTGCCCATGTGGTAAGTGCGGTTCCATTTTGCTTAAAAACCGCCCAAAACATAACGCTTACAGCCATAATTGCAAGGAGCGCCGCAATGGGTTTTTTATCAGTTTCGGAGGCGCGCTTCCAAAGTGAAACATAAAAAATCACAACCGGAATTGCTGCAAACAGGAAGGCATCTGTTGAGTCGCTGCCCAGCAAATTGCCCGGAATCATCCATCCGGCGAAGCCGACAATAACTGCAGGAAGCAAAACCACCGCGAGAATACGACCTACCGAAAGGTCCTCTTTTTCGCTTTTACTGATTACATCGGCATGCTTGTAATGCCTGCGACCGAAACTAAAAATAATAAGGCCCACAAACATTCCGATGCCGGCCGTAAGAAAAGCGAACTCCCAGCCGTATCGGTTGCGCA
>JAGQVC010000023.1 GCA_020438185.1 Bacteroidota bacterium | reverse complement strand
TATCCATATCTGGATTTTAACAGGGCCTTCAATGATTTTTTAATAGCTTTAGAGATGGACAGCACCTTTGCTGATGCTTATTTTCAGAGGGCGATGGTTCATTTTAACCGCTTCAGAGATGCTGAGGGCATGAATGATCTCAACAAAGCACTGCAGCTGGCTCCGGCTTATGTATATTATCTGATTGCCCGCGCCCATCAACATACTTTGATGCAACGGTATGATGATGCCTTGAATGATTTGAATACTGCATTAAACAAGAATGCAACAGAACCGGAGTTGTGGTTCGAACGCGGATTTTACCATGCTGCCAAAGGCAAAAATCTTTCTGCTTCGCAGGATTCCGCGCAAGGCTTTAGATTGCAAAAAGAAAGGCGTCCCGAATGAGACGCCTTTCCGAAAACTCAAAACTCAATTATTATTTTGCTGTAGAAGAGCCGACTTTCTGTGATTCCTGTCTTTCGCGTGCAGCTTCTTTCAGGCGAATAGATTCTTCCATTCTTGGAGAATTTCCAATCATAGATTTTGAAGCAGGCTGTCCGTAAAGCTCAGGCTTAAGATATTTACCCCTTCTGTTTTCAGGCTTCAATGGTTCAACTTCAGCACTTTCCGGATTTTGTTGCAAATACAAATCGTTACGCTCAGCAGTAACCTGCCAGCAGATTTTCTGACCAGCAGTTCCTCCGGCGATTCTGAACACTCCTTCAGCCAGTTCGCTGCTGATATAAATGCCCGGAGCAGGAGCGCCAACCGCTGTTAACTGATAGCTGAAGTCTCTGTTGATCGAGTTAAAATAAGATGGCATTTCTACAGTAGCTTCCCCGTTGGCGTCAAGAATTACATTGCCCCTGTACATATTTATAACTTCGTTAGATTCGATAGCGAAGTGACGAAGCATTTTATTCTCAGGGTCCTGCGGGTGATCAATAGTAAATGCTTTAACACCAAGAGCTGTTAAATCGCCCAATGAAAGCATATCGGTTAATGAGGCAATACCAAATCCTCCCGGATCAGAATTACCCACCACACCAACAAAACCACCATTACCGGTTACACCAGCAATATCATTAATTCCGTCATCAGGTGCTACGTTCAATCCGAACACACCAGAGCCGGCAGGTTGTTCTGTTTGACCGAGTACACCAAGGTACCCCAATCCGGTTACACCTGCATTCACTACCGGAGGGGTTCCGGTTGGGTTAACGCCTAAAGTAGGGTTTTGGTGAACTCCGAAGACACCAGATCCGCCTGAAATAAATGATTCTCCAACGGTTCCCTGAAACCCCTGACCACTTACACCGGCACCACCTGCAGTTCTAAGGTTATTTCCAAAAACAGCTGCAAAAGCAGATGCTGTAGATTCAACTTCTCCAGTAACCCCTGAAGCTGCCGCTGTTGAAATACCAAGAATAGCAGAATTGTTTGCTACTGTTGAGTTTGTAGAAACCTCAACAACTGAGAAAGGATTCGCTGCGACTGTATTGTCTGCTAAAATTGCCACTCCGTTTCCTCCGGATACAGTACCACGGATTGCCACTGAGTTAATTGTGCCAGCACCGTTTGTAAGGGTTGCATGCATCGGACCAGCATCAGCAGTAATAGTTCTGCCTGCACCGGCACCGCCAAAGTCATAAGCAGCGTCTAAGGTTCCGCCTCCACTTCCTGCAGGACCTTGCGGACCTTCAGGACCTTGTGGACCCGCAGGGCCGGCTGGGCCTTGCGGACCGGCTGGGCCTGTTGCGCCTGTCGCTCCCGGGGCTCCCGGAGTTCCTGCGACACCTTGAGGACCCTGAGCTCCATCTGCACCGGCAGGACCGGTTGGACCCTGTGGACCAGCGGGGCCAGCAGGACCTTGTGGACCGGCAGGGCCTGTTGCACCAGCGGCTCCATCAGCACCCGCAGGGCCGGCGGGACCCGCCACCCCCTGAATTCCTTGTGGACCTTGAGGGCCAGTTGCGCCATCCTGTCCATCAGCACCTGCTGCACCAGCAGGACCGGCAGGACCGGCAGGGCCATCTGCTCCACGACAATCAAGAGCATCCCAGAAACCATCATTGTTAACATCTTCAGAAGCATCCTGAAGTCCATTGCCGTTTGTATCCCAGCAATTTAATCCGCTTCCCGGACCTGCAGGACCTTGTGGGCCTTGAGGGCCGGCCGGACCTGTTGCTCCGTCAGCACCGGCGGGGCCAGCCGGGCCCTGTGGACCTGCCGGGCCTTGAGCACCATCGGCTCCCGCAGGACCTGCAGGACCTTGAGGGCCTTCGGGTCCTTGCGGACCAACAGCTCCGCCGTTTCCGGAAGTTTCGGCATACAATGCATATGGTACCGAAAGTAATTGTGATGTTCCGATATTCGTGTAATTGCTGCCTCCTGCAGGATCAACTTCCACTTTAATATATTGGTTGGCACTGGTCCAGGTAACATCATCAAATGTCCCGGTAACCGGTGTTCCATTTCCAATAACAATGTTGAACAAGCCATACTGGTTGGTTGTAACTGTATGGGTTTCGGTGTATTGAGCAGGGCCTGCCGCGGAACCAACAAGAATTGATATTCTTACACTCATTGGTGTATTCACGTAAACACTCCCGGAGGAGTTACGGGCAATAGCCTGATAATTTATCCCTCCGGGTACCGGAGTCTGAGCTTGTGCAAAAGCTGTCATGAGCATAAACAGCACCAGTGCTGCAGCCGACAGTAAATTTCTTTTCATTCGTTTAGGTGTTAGGGTGGTTAATTAAAGTTTTTATTCATTTTCAGATAGGTATCTACCTCCCCATCCGAGGTTGTTAACCGGATAATATAAGTACCGGCAGCCAATTCAGCAGTGTTTAAGGTGTGTTCCTGAGAACCCGCCTGCTGGGCGATTTGAGAAACCGAAACAAGTCTGGATGCAGCATCATAAATGCTAACCTGCAACTGATAGGGTTTCTCAGATTCAATTTTAATTCTGGTGAATTCGTTTGCCGGATTAGGATAAAGACTCACTCCCTGTAATGCCTCTACCGGCTCAACAAGGATTACAGTGAATTTATCAGGCTGATGAAAACCCTGAGTTAAAGTAAAATCGGGTGAACTAATAGTGGAAATAGCCGCAAGCTCTCCTATTGTATAGGATATCTCAAAGTTACTTCCCACGAAATGATCACCACCTGCCGCAAGAACCTGCGGACTTAAAACAATATTCTGCGCGCTCAGGGGAACACCTGAGCTGGCTATCAGAATACCAAACAGCAATTTTTTCATTGGGTGGTTAAGGTTAAAATTCAACTTTAACAAATATATCCAATGCTCAGAGCTACAGGTGGCAATTTTGCCTCTCATAACCCAATAGAAAATAAGATGAACGAGCTAAAACAGTTGCCTTATTTTTTCTGCTGCTATTAGCCCGCTTAAGGCTACACCGGGAATGCCCTGCCCGGGATAAACAGTGTCGCCGCATAAAAAAATGCCCGGGGCAAGTCTCGATGACTGCATTTGCCAGGGTTTAACTTTCAACGTTTGAGGATATCCTCCCACAAAACCTGCATGCCGTCCTGTCCAAAATTCCCAATCCGAGGCAACTGAACAATGCGAGTAAATCAAATCCGCCTTCTTAATCAATTGAAACATTTCCAATTTCTCAATAATTGCTGCGAGGACCAAATCCTTTTTCACACATTGGTTAGCCGGATCCGGAATATGAAGGCTTACTGAAACAACCGTATGCCCTGATGCACACCTTTTCCTATCTTCATGGTGACTAAAGCTCACGAAAAAGCTCCTGCAATCGGGTAAATCAGGCAATCCGTTAACATGAATCTGATAATGCAAACAGTCCTTGATTTCCATCGATTTTAAAACCAGTCCTGCCTGAAAGGCAGAATACAAAACCCGACTTTCCCGTAAATGCAACTTCTCTTTTATTTGTTCAGATTCCAAAATGGCTGACAGATTATTTACCGGTATGCCGCTAAGAACATATCTTGCTTTCGTGAATCCGTTTGTGCTGCTTACCTGAAAACCTTTCTCGATTTTTTCAATTCTAATTGCTTCCTCGCGCAGCACGAGTTGCCCTCCGCGATCCTGAATATAGCGGGTAAATGCTTTAACCATTTCAATCATGCCTCCCGGCAGATAATAGTTTCCAAAAAGGGTATAACAAAGCGATGTTGCTCCGAAAAGCACATCTACATCACCGTGTTTGTTTTGTGCCGTAATTATAAGTTGTTCATCAATAAACCTCAGGAACCTTAAATTCTTCAGCAAACCATGCTTCTCCATTAACTTTTCGAGAGACATGTTCATAAATGGCAATAATTTGATGTCCGAAACCCTGAAATTCCTGAGCAATTGAAAAACATCTGTCAGATTCCTGGGCGGAAAGCTCAAGTGTCGGGACGAAACCGACCAAACCTGTTGACTGATTTCAAAACACTGAGTCCAGAATGAACGCTGACCTGATTTTCCAAAAACACGCTCAGCCTCACAAATCCAACTTTCCAGATTGTTGTATCGTGTTACTACTGAATCATCAGGCAGAATTACTTTCATTGGAATTTCCAGCTTAAGAGCGGAAAGTTCAATCCCGGTAATGTCAAGAACGGCTTTCAGAGGCATTCCCCTGTCAAGTCCAACCAGGGTTGTTGCACCACTTTCAAAAATGTAGTCCTTTCTTTTGTAAGATGAAGCGCATCCTCCTGGCAGGTAGTTTCTTTCAAATATTACGACTTTCCTTCCCGCTTTCGCCAGAAGAGCAGAAGCGACAAGAGACCCCATTCCACTTCCAATAACCGCAACATCAGCCTCCGAATGAAGTTCAGATCGCTGATTTCCGAATTCCAGAGCCGGGTTCACAATCATTTCCAAAAAACCTTTCCAATCATGTTTTGTTTGCTTCCTGCACTAATTATTTCTTTATCCCGCTGCAAGCGGAATTTATAGCTTCTCTGAACAAATGATTCTTTTTTAGGTTTCCTTCCACATATGAACGCAACGGTATTCAGACGTGAACATTTTAATGCCGCCCACAGGCTTCATAATCCTGAATGGGATGAAGAAACCAACAGGCGGATTTTCGGAAAATGCAACAATCCAAACTTTCATGGTCACAATTACTTGCTTGAAGTAGCTGTAAAAGGTCCGATTGACAATGAAACAGGCTATGTGATAGACATGAAAATACTGCGTGATATTATCAGAGAAGAAGTCACCGAAAGGTATGACCACAAAAACCTGAACCTGGATACAGCTGATTTTAAAACCCTAAACCCAACGGCTGAAAATATTGCAGCGGTAATTTGGAATAGAATATCAGGAAGGATAAATAACGAATATAAACTCACGGTTAGATTATATGAAACGGAACGGAACTTTGTTGAATTCACAGGAGAGTGACTTTTCACTTGCCGAACTGATTGGAGACGAACATATTTCAACATCGGCTGATACGCCTTTGAGACCAGATGCATTTGAAATGAGCAATGATGAGAAAAAGCAAAAAATAGCTTTTCATTTCCGTGAAATCCTGGAAACCCTGGGGCTTGATTTAAATGATGACAGCCTGAGAGGTACGCCCGACAGGGTTGCCAAAATGTATATTGATGAAATTTTTTGCGGTCTTGACCCGGCTGCAAAACCCCAAATCGCCTTGTTCGATAATAAATACCGGTACAGGGAAATGTTGGTGGAAAAGGAAATCACCTTCTATTCGAACTGCGAACACCATTTCGTTCCAATAATTGGAAAAGCGCATATAGCTTATATCTCGTCGGGTAAGGTGATTGGTTTATCAAAAATAAACCGCATTGTACAATACTTCGCGAAAAGGCCACAGGTTCAGGAAAGACTAACTGTTCAGATTGCCGAAGAGCTAAAAAGGGTTCTTCAGACTGAGGATGTTGCCGTGGTTATTGATGCGGTTCATTTATGCGTTTCTTCACGTGGGGTGCAGGATATCAATTCGGCCACCGTTACCTCACATTACAGCGGAAAATTTAAAAGCGAAGACACAAAAAGAGAGTTTCACAGCTATTTGAATCTGAACAAAACGAATGTCTAATTATGTGGTAGCCGGCGGATCTTCCGGCATTGGCAAAAGCCTCACAGAAAAGCTGCTGTATAAAGGGTGCAAAGTTTATGTTCTTGCCCGCTCCAGGCGTGATCTGCCGGAGCATCCAAATCTTGAATTTATTTCAGTAGATTTTACACAGGACGGCATTAATATTCAATCGTTACCGGATACGATTGACGGTCTTGTGTACAGCCCCGGAACAATTCACCTAAGCCCTTTTAACCGCATTAAACGTTCTCAATTTGAACAGGATTTTAAAATTAACGTGCTGGGAGCGGTGGAATTAATTCAGCAAGCGCTGCCGGCTTTAAAAAAATCAGGAAAGTCATCAGTTGTGTTATTCAGTACTGTTGCGGTTCAAACAGGAATGAATTTTCACTCAAGCATCGCAGCTTCCAAAGGGGCTATTGAAGGGTTAACGCGCTCGCTGGCGGCTGAATACGCTTTGGCGGGCATTCGGTTTAACTGTATTGCTCCATCTCTCACCAATACTCCACTTGCCGAAAAACTAGTGAATACGCCTGAAAAGCTTGCTGCATCTAATACCCGACACCCAATTGGGCGAATTGGAACACCAGAGGATGTGTCAAGTCTGGCAGATTTCCTTTTAAGTGAAGAATCTTCCTGGATGACAGGTCAGATTCTTGGTCTGGACGGGGGAATGGGCTCAATAAAAATGCTATAGCATGAATCTTAACACTTCTGAGATTCTCGGACTTGAAGACCGATACCGCAGGAACCTGATTAATTCTCTGCTGGGGCCTAAGTCAGTGGTTCTGGTTGGTTCGGTTTCAGTAAACGGCATTTACAATCTCGCCCCTTTCTCACAGGTTTTTCATGTTGGTGCAAATCCGCCTCTGGCGGGATTACTTTTCAGGCCCGATTCTGTTCCCCGGCATACATTGACCAATATCAGAAATACCGGCTTTTTTACCATTCAGAGTATCGCGGAGGCGTGGTTTGCAGAGGCACATCAGTGTTCAGCCAGATATCCGAAAGAAGTTTCGGAGTTTGAAGCAATGCAACTTGAACCGGAAACATTTGATGGTTTCGCGGCTCCCTTTGTTAAAAACGCGAAAGTGAAAATCGGCTTAAGCCTGAAAGAAGAAATAAATATTGCAATCAACAAGACAATACTCGTTGTTGGAATGATTGAAAAATTAATTGTTCCCGATGATGCTGTGGAGGAGGACGGCTTCCTGAATCCAATGGAAACCGGTGCAATTGCAGCTGCAGGGCTTGATTCCTACTACTCGCTGAATCATCTTGCAAGATTGAAATACGCAAAACCACATTTGCTATGAAAGAAGCTGTTACTCTTTTCTGGTTTCGAAGAGACTTAAGGCTTTTTGATAATGCCGGTCTGTATCACGCGCTGCGCGCGGATATGCCTGTACAACCGGTTTTTATATTTGACAAAAATATCCTCGACAGACTCGAGGATGACGATGATGCGCGGGTTACTTTCATCCACCGACAGGTGGAAAAGCTTAAGAATGAGCTGCGTGAAGCAGGCTCTGATTTGCTTGTTTACTACGGAACTCCCGAACAGGCCTTTCAAAATTGGATGGATGAATTGAACGTTGGCGCAGTTTATACCAATCATGATTATGAGCCTTATGCCGCCGAAAGAGATGCTCAGATCCGGTCCTTACTTGCTAAAAAAGGAGCCGATTTTTACACAGCAAAAGATCAGGTTATCTTCGAAAAAGATGAAGTTCTCAAGGATGATGGCAAGCCTTACACTGTTTTTACTCCCTATGCAAATAAATGGCGGACGAAGCTGAATGACTTTTATCTCAAACCATATCCGGTTGAAAAGTATTTCGGCAACTTAAGAAAATCAAAGACTTCAGCTGGTTTGGTTTCACTTGCCGGTATGGGTTTCAGGGAATCCTCCATTCCGTTTCCGGATAATAAAATAGATGAGCAGCTGTTAACTGAATACCAAGAAAAACGGGATTTTCCGGCTGTCGCCGGGACGAGCAGGCTTAGTGTTCACCTTCGTTTTGGAACCATTTCAATAAGACAGGTAGCCGCAACAGCAAATACCGCCGGGGCAACAACATGGTTGAACGAACTCATCTGGCGCGACTTCTATCAGATGATTCTGTGGCATTTCCCACACGTTGTGGGAAATTCATTTAAAAAGGAATACGATAATATTGAGTGGATTAACAACCAGTTGCATTTTAAAGCCTGGTGTGATGGAAAAACCGGTTATCCGATAGTTGATGCGGGGATGCGTGAACTCAGAGCTACCGGTTTTATGCACAACCGCGTGCGTATGATTGTGGCGAGCTTTCTAACCAAACATTTGCTAATAGATTGGCGTTGGGGAGAAGCCTGGTTTTCGCGATATCTCCTTGATTTTGAACTTGCTTCCAATAACGGGGGCTGGCAATGGGCCGCTTCCAGCGGTTGTGATGCCGCTCCCTATTTCAGGGTTTTTAATCCGGCGCTTCAAACAGAAAAATTCGACCCCCAGCAGAAATACATTAAAAAATGGGTACCTGAACTCAACACTTCGTCCTATCCAAAGCCAATTGTTGAGCATAAAATGGCCCGTGAGCGTGCCATTAACACATATAAAACTGCACTGACGCAGAAATGAAGCAATTAAAAAAGCAGGACCTGCCTCAAAAAACCTGTCCGGTTTGTGAAAGACCATTTACATGGCGAAAAAAATGGGCGAAAAACTGGGATGCCGTTGTGTATTGCAGCAGGAAATGTGGCTCAATGAGACGTTCTGCCATGTAAGAATTTAACATTCATTCAAAAGCAACAATTCGTATCTTCCTGTTATTCTGCGTTTTGTGACGCACTTCGGAAAAACAAGAGATTTTTTTAATGTAAGTTTGCAACCATTTTTTGCAAGTTGGCGTAAAGCTATTCATAACCTAACACAAATTGTTATGAAGAACCTTTTCAACTTAAGAAATCTAAGAAACGCAGTCGGAATTCTTGTTATGCTGTTAGCTTCTGAAAGCCTCTCAGCTCAGGCATACAGATATTTTCTGGCTCAACACGAAGGCAATACCACTAAATTATATGATGTAACAATATCAGGTGGAAATGCTGATCTTGCGTTAATCACATCTGTTCCGTACAAGTCGCACATTGCTTATAATGAGAGCAGTCGTGAAGTTTTGTTTGTACGTGAAAGCAATGCCAATTATCAGAGTTATAATCTGGAAAGCAGCACATTAAGTCCGGCAGTAACTATCGGAGTTAACGGATCATTTGTTGCGGCTGCATTTAGCGACGGCGTAAACATGACCCTTGGTAATGGATCGAATGGTAAGATTTACACCATTCCTGTAGATTTTGTAACTACATCATTGACCGAAATTGCAAGCGCTCCGGTTAGCGGAGGTGACGTGGTTTATGTGAACAGCGACCTTTATTTAGCGACACGTAGCGGGAACCGTTTGATGAAGCAGAATGGAGGCAGCTTCAATCTGTTAACTAACATTCCACAGAAAGTAACAGGAATGGCAAAGACAGAAGACGGTAAGCTCATACTTTCCTTCTTTGGATCTAGTAAATTCAGAATTTACAATACTGACGGATCATTTGATTCAGAAGTTGACGTTCGTCTTGCAGGCGAGCCATATGTTCAGCAGAATGGTGACTTTGCAGCCGGAGCTTTCGAAGTTCCATGTGCAGCAACGCAGCTTATATCTTACAATCCAACTACCCTTAATGATTACCTGACACCAGTTTCTGCTCTTCGCACAATCGGAACAAATGCTCTTGGTCTTCCCGAAAACAGTGATGCAACTGTTCCTGAAACAGAAGTTAACTTCGCAAGTCTTGGATTTGGTGGTGATATCACACTTGGTTTTGATTTCCCGATTAAAAACGGTGACGGAAACGACATTAAAGTTTTCGAAACCACTTACGCTCCGTCAACCGGGAACTGTGCTCGTTACCCTGAAAAAATAATCGCTTTTGCATCACAGGATCTTTGCCACTGGGTTTATCTTGGAGAAGGATGTCAGGACACCGAGTTTGACCTTGGTCCGCTGACTTGGGCTCAGTATATTAAACTTGTTGATATTACACCTGCAAACGGAGGAATTTTCGCTTCACAATTAGGAGACGGATACGATGTTGACGGAATCATCTGCCTGAATGGTCATGAAGAAAATCCAACACCTTCATCACTTGTGTTCGGCTCTGCTACACAAGCCTGGTTATATCAGGGTCCTCGCCAGAACGGAACTCCGGTATCAGCATCACGTTCAGATGAAAGCAAAGCACTTGGTGTTCCTGAAAATACAGATGCGGTAAACTTTGTTTCACTTGGTTTTGGTGGAGAACTTATTCTGAAGTTTGACTATGTAATCTTCGATCAGGCAGGTAACGATATCCAGATTGTTGAGACTTCATATGGCAACCCGGCTTGCAACGCTTATCCTGAAAAAGTAATGGTTGAAGGTTCTCTTGACGGAATAACTTACTTCCAAATTACTTCTGAAGATATTTGTCTTGACGGAATGATTGACATTGCAGGATTCGGTCCTATCCAGTACATCAAATTACACGACCGCTCTATGTCAAGCATTTTCTCCGGATCGGCTGACGGTTATGATGTTGACGGTGTAATTGTTCTTAGCTCTTGCGGCGAAGAAAATCCTGAAGCAGGA
>JAGQVC010000247.1 GCA_020438185.1 Bacteroidota bacterium | reverse complement strand
TTCTCTTCATTGGAACGATTAGGCTGCAAAGATTCGGGGTAAAACGTTGAAAGCGAACAGGTTATAGAAGCAACAACACCCATCGGATGCGCTTTGGCAGGGTACGCTTCATAAAAGCGCTTCATGTCCTCGTGAATAAGCGTGTGCCTGGTTACCGATTGCTGAAAACGCTCCAATTCTGCTTTTTTTGGCAATTCACCATAAATTAGCAGGTAAGCTACTTCAATAAAAGTTGATTTTTCGGCAAGCTGTTCAATCGGATAGCCACGATAGCGCAAAATTCCTTTTTCACCATCCAGAAAGGTGATATTACTGGTGGTTGCGCCTGTATTTTTGTAGCCCGAATCGAGTGTTATCAGTTCGGTGTCGGCACGAAGCTTTTGCACATCAATCGCCTGCTCGTTTTCGGTACCGGTAATTACTGATAATTCGTAGGATTTATCGTTAAATTGAAGTTGGGCTGTTTTACTCATGATTTATTGGGAAAATTGGTGCACGCAAGTTAACAAAGCAATGCGAAAGGTGTTCTGAATTCGGGTTGAAAAATTAGGTTTCAATTGCGTAAAATAGCAAGCGTTTGAATAAATGTGTATGAAAAGAGTCCGCGTTTCGATTTGGCAACTTCCTGCACATGCTTCTTCATATTTTCGAAAAACCCATGGTCAATTAATCCTTTGTTTTCCAGCGAACCACGGGCACTTTCAAGCAAATTCAACCAGTAATCCAACATTTTTTCCAAGGCTTCCGGGTCTCGGTTATCGTTCAGGAACATGCCCGGGCGAGCTTTTACCGATTCAATTTTTTCTGCAGCCGCTTCGTGCAAATAGGCCGGAATTTTAAGTCCCACAAACGGGTCGCCTCCAATCGATTGTTGCAGGGCGTTGTATGCATTCCAGTATTTTTCAAGCATCGCCTGCGGCGGATAAATTTGCAAACTGTTATTCTGAACTTCCGTTGCCATAAAAAATCCACCCGGTTTAATAAATTCAATCAACCGTTTAATCAGTGGAACCGGTTCGGAGATGTGTTCCAGCATCCAGCACAGAAAAACGCCATCAACCGCTTGCGGTGGATTGAAATTAAATATATCGGCGCAATGAAATTCCACGCGGTCGCGTAAGTCATCAGGAAATCCCGCTTCCGCCGTTTTTATGGCACTTTCGGATAAATCAACGGCAATAATTCTCAAATCCGGAAAGCGCCTAAGCATGACACGCGTTTGCGCTCCCACCCCGCAACCCGGTTCCAGCAGCACCGTTCCGGGCTTGAAATGAACATGCTCAAATACTTTAAAACTCAGAAATTCAGCCTGATGTATCAGTCGTTTGAATTCTGTTTCGTTGTAACCGTGAAAATATTCCATGTAAAAACCGGAGCTAAATTGCCTCCAAAAGTAGCTCGCGATTATCAACGAAAATTGAGGAAAAAATTGTCTTCTATCACTTATTTTTGCACCGGCATGCAAAAGCTTTTCAGAATACTGGCGTACGCAACACTAATCGGTACTTTTCTGGTTATTCTTGCTGGTTCAGTTGTGCGAACTACAAACTCAGGAATGGGTTGTCCCGACTGGCCACGTTGTTTTGGTTACTACATCCCGCCTACGGCGGATGAACAGGTTAGATACCAGCAAGGCCGCGAATACCGAAAAGGGATGCTGGTGATTGAAAACGACACCCTTTGGCGCGCCAAAAGTGACCTGATTGCCGGTGCCGGTTTCGAGCGCGATGCCTGGGAAAAATATCCCAAACACGATTATTCCGATTTTGTGGTTCACCAAACCTGGATTGAATACATTAACCGGTTGCTGGGTGCCCTGCTCGGACTGGTGATTTTCGCGCTTGTGATTGCTTCGTTTTCCTGGATTAAATCCAAACCTCTTTTGTTTGTGTACAGCTTTGCCTTGTTGCTGGTAACAGGATTTCAGGCGTGGCTGGGAAAACTGGTCGTTGACGGCAACCTGATTCCCGAATCCATCTCCATGCACATGCTTGGATCATTGCTCATGCTGGTTCTGGCCGAATTGATTATCCGCGATGTTCGTACCTCAGAACGGCCCTCAAAGATAAAATACCTGAAACTTTTTGCATTTATTGCGACAGCATCTGTTTTGGTTCAAACGCTTATCGGAACACAGGTTCGGGAAGAAATCGATACCGTAGCCAAATTACTGGGCGCCGGTATGCGCTCTTCCTGGGTTGATGAGCTTTCTTCGGTTTACCTCATTCACAGGGCGTTTTCGCTGGTTGCTGCAATTACCTGCGGTGTAACGGCTTATCTGGCCATTCAAAGCAGCCATAAAAGTTTGCGCTTTTTTGCAATTGCCCTTTTCGGCTTCACTGCCATCGAATTACTTGCCGGTATTTCACTCGGCTTCGCCGGGATGCCGCCTGCCATGCAGCCGGTTCACCTTTTATCGGCAACTGTCCTTTTCTGGTTGGGATTCAGCGTTTCGGTGAGAAAAACCACCTGAATTACTTCCAGCGCACCGTGCTAATCAAATGTCTTACATCTTCCCGGATAAACTCATTAACCGGTTGAAGCGAATCGGAATTGGGCGATGTGTTGAAATATAAACTTCCCCTTAAAAAATGAGAAGAGCTGTCACTCACATGAAATTGCAGTGGTGACGCGGCATTCCCGTTAATTTCGTACATTATTCCGTAAACATGGTTCTCCGGATCTTCATACAACGATTCCGCAATTCCACTTGATTTAACCACGTGTTTGTACGCCAAATTCCTTGAATCTTCCGTCAAATCACTTAAATTCTTTTCAATACTCCTGTAACTAAGATGCAGGGTTGCTTTTTGTGCCGGAAAAACCAGATTGAGCCAGCAAGGTTGCGCTGCACCCTGCGCTCCGGGCGTCATAAGCGCATAATCAGGTATCTCAAAACTAAATGGGCAATCCGTTTCGAATTGCTTGTACTGGTGAGCCGGCAAATCAATTCTAAAATATCCGCGTGGCCGCGGGATGGCGTCTTCCTCACCACACGAAACCAGCGCAATCAGCACCAGCAAGCTCAATAATCGTTTTGCCATAAGGCAAAGAAAGGGAAAATAATGTGCTAATGTGCTAATGATATAATGTGCTAATGATAACGTATAGATGTGCTAATGATATAATGTGCTAATGATATAATGTGCTGGTGATAAAATGGGATGATGATATAATCTATTGACTTTTGTTCAACGCATTAACTAGCTTAACAATACCTCATTGAATTAGCAAATCAACACACCAACACATTAGCACATCAACACATCTTC